>JAHJJF010000105.1 GCA_018823135.1 Pseudomonadota bacterium | reverse complement strand
AATATTTCATCCGGTCAAACTGCTCAAGCGGATCTGCCTTGAACACAGTTCTGCATTCCAGCTTGCCGTGGCGGTGTGGATGGGTATTTTTCTGGGGGCTTTGCCGCTCATTGCCATCCATACCGTGGTCATTGTCTATGTGACCCATCGGCTTCATCTGAATAAGGTTGCAGCGATTGCCGCCAGCCAGGTCTGTATGCCCCCAGTGGTTCCGGTTATCTGCATTCAGGCCGGATATTTCATGCGGAACGGCCATTTACTGCTTGATGTCAACTGGGATACTACTATTGTCGAGATGCATCAGAGATTATGGGAATGGTTTCTTGGCTCATTGATCGTTGGTCCGCTATTGGGTTTGCTGTTCGGGGTGATTGCCTATTTCGGCGTTGTGAAGCTTCGAGCCGGCAAAAGTGCTGATTGGGAGGCTTCTGAAAGCGAGTGAGCAGTTTATTGAAAAAGCTTGAGGCCCTGGGGCATGGATTTTTTTATGCGGTGCTGTTTGTAACAGGGCAGGGGGGCGCCTATTTTATTCTGGGACCGGTGATTTTCACCTATGTTCTGTTCAGCAGGAAAATTCATCAGGATACCGCCCCGTATCGGCAGAAAAGATTTCCCGGACGCAAGGGGGTTGGTTGCTGGCTGGATACCTTTCGCATCGTCTATTCATTCGGCAAGGTTCTGGTGGACCGGGGATGGCTTGGCATCAAGCACGGCAGGCAATTTGAGGGTGAACTGATCGGCCGGGAGGAACTCCTGGGCATTGTCAAAAAGGGTAAAGGGCTGGTCCTGTTGACTGCCCATGTGGGCAACTGGCAGACGGCGCTTGCCCATATCTGTGAACTGCCCGCACCGGTCAATTCGCTGATGCATTATGAGCAGGAGGCGGTTGCCAAGCATTACTTTGATCTCAGAAAGGAACCCCTTCCCTTTAAAATCATTAATAATGAAGGGTTTCTTGGCGGCATGGTGGAATCCACCGCTGCTCTTCAAAAAGGTGAGGTGGTAACCATTATGGGAGACCGGCTGACCAAGGGGCCGCATGCAGAGGTGGATTTTCTCGGTTTCCCTGCCCGTCTCCCTTCCGCAGCCTATAATCTTGCCGCAGCAACCGGGTCGCCGGTGGCGGTTCTTTTGGCAGCCAAAACCGGTAGAAAAAGGTATAGTCTCCGGGTGTGGGATGTTTTTTATCCGGAAAAAAGCGACCGGGATAAAAGGCAGGATGAAATCGTCCTGTGCGCAAAGCGATTTGCCGGGGCAATGGAAAAATATACCGAGAGTTATCCCTATCAATGGTATAATTTTTTTGATTTCTGGAAGCAGTAAAATCGTTTAATAAATAATGTGGCTTTTAATAATTCGCAGGCCGTGCCCGGCGCAAGTCGCAGAAAGGACAGCACGGCAACAGCACGTCTTTTGGGCTTCAATCTGAGAATAGCCTGTAGGCATTAAAAATAATTAATACATAATTGGAGCGGCAATGGAGGAATTAAAAAAACAACTGAAGGAAATGATTGTTCGGGATTTGAAGATTCAGGATGTCAAACCCGAAGAAATTGACGATAATTCTCCCCTGTTTGAAGAGGGGCTGGGCCTTGATTCGTTGGATGCGGTGGAAATGGTGGTTCTGGTTCAGAAACATTTCGGCGTGCAGATCGAGGACATGGACGAAGGAAAAGAGGCCTTTGTTTCAATCAATGGACTGGCGAAATTTATTGCAGAACGCAGGGAAAAGTAACCCGGCAGGCGATGATGGTGAATACGGGTCGTTCAGATTCAGCAGAGAAGTCTTCCTCGGCAATTACCGGGATGGGTTGTGTATGTGCCGCCGGGAACAATGTTGGGGAAGTCTGGGCTTCGCTTAAAAAAGGCAGGGTGAATTGCCAGCACCCTCCCTCCTGGCTTTTTTCAACTATTCTTGATTTCCCGGTTTTTTCAGGCCCCAGGCAGAGTATTCAACCGGCAGCCCGGGATTATCTTCATTCTTATCTGCCGGAATTCCAGGCGGAGCTGGTCAGCCGCACGGTTCTTTTGGCCTTGAGCGCCGCAGTCGAAGGTCTTGGTCAGGCAGGGCTCGATATATCGTATCTGCGCGGCAAGACCGTGGGGATTGCCCTGGGCACCACCGTGGGCTGCACCTTTCACAATGAAACGTATTACAGCGCCTGGAGAAAGGGTCTGGCGCCGGATCTTGCACCGGTGCGATATTTTCTTGACGGCAATATTGCTGCGGCGCTCCACAGGATTTTAGGGACCAGCGGTCCTTCCGCCGTGGTGACAAATGCCTGTGCCTCCGGCACCGATGCAATCGGTCTCGCCAAGGACTGGATTGCCGGCGGCCAATGCGATATCGCCATTGCCGGCGGCGCTGATGAATTGTCCCGGGTGGCGTATAACGGCTTTGCCAGCCTGCTCTTAAGCGATACCCGGACCTGCCGGCCCTTCAGCGAGGACCGCAAAGGTTTGAATCTCGGCGAGGGCGCGGGTGTTGTCATCCTTGAATCCGGGGAAAGCGCTACAGGCAGGAGTGCTGAAATTTCAGGATGGGTCAGGGGATATGGCGCCGCCTCCGATGCCTGGCATCCAACCGCGCCGCACCCTGAAGGACGCGGGTTGAAAAGCGCATTTTCCATTGCCGTGCGTGATGCCGGAATCCATGCAGATCAAATTATTCTGGTCAATGCCCACGGCACCGGCACCAAAGCAAATGATATTGCCGAAACCGCCGCCCTTGCCGAAATACTTCCCGATCCTCAGCAAGTTGCAATAGTTTCCACCAAAGGAATTACCGGTCATACCCTGGGCGCGGCAGGCGGCATTGAGGCGATTCTAACGCTTATGGCGCTGCGCGAGGGATCAACGCCCGGAACTATAGGTTGTGCAGGTGTGGACCCGGCGTTTCGGGTAAAGCCTCTGACTCAGGATCAGACAACTCATCTCAACGGCTTCATCGGCGCTTCCCAATCCCTGGCCTTTGGCGGCGGTAATGCTGTATTGATCCTGGAGGCGGCGGGATGAGTACAAGAGTTGCGGTGACCGCGGCAAATAAACTCCTGTTGAGCAGTCTTGAGGCGCCGGTTTCTCTGGTCCGGGAATTGAGGCGGGCGGATGATTTTATCAAGCTTGCCGTAGTCAGCGCCGGGGCGGCAATTGATACAGCAGGAAAAAGGGATCTTGCCACATCCCGGATCGGGCTATTTATCGGCACCGCTTACGGTCCTTTGGAAACCAATTTCTGTTCCCTGGGGTCATTGATCGACGACGGCGAGGGTCAGATATCCCCGACACTTTTTTCCCATTCAGTTTATAATGCTGCGGCCGGTTATGTTTCAAGATTGCTTGATATCCATGGCCCGGCGCTGACCATCACCACCTATACCTGGCCTTTTCTCACGGCGCTCAATCAGGCGCGGCTCGCTATTCTTTCAGGAAGAATTGAGCGGGCGGTGGTTGTTGCCGTGGAGACCTATAGCAGTCTTTTAGAGGATGCTTACAGGCGATGGCACGGCAAAGAGGAAGTGCCCTGGCAGCCCGGCGCGGTTTCCTGGGTCCTTGATCCTGCAAAGGATGCCGGTGAAAATTCCTGCATCATTAATCAGATGCGAATCGACGAGCAACCTGCAGAGCCGGGACTCCTGCTGGCCAGGACCGGAGAACACTGGCAGGGAGACAAGATCAGAACAGGGGATGGCACCCATCCCCTGGCCTATGCCTATGCCTTCACCGACGCAGTAAATCAGCGGTCTGAAGACAAAAAAAGCAGAGTCCGTTGGGAGCTCTCAGCCGCATTTGGAAAAGCCTGGATTGAGATGGAGATCTGAGTATCGTTTATCTGGTAAGCAAGGAGAGTAAATGAGCGGGAACAAAGTTGCTTTTTTTACACCATATGATTTTACCATGGGTCAGAAGATCAGGATTACAGAAGGTTCAAGGCATGGCGACTGGCAGGTGATCGGCGTCAGCGATAAGAAGGTCACGCTGAAATGTCCGGTTTCAGGCCGGGAGTTTGAATGGAGCAGATTCTGCTATCTGGTTGAGGAGCAGGAGAACGTTGAATGGCCTGCGAAAGATTGATGAGTAGTAAAAAGTTACCAAAGAGGGGAACCATGAAATCATTGTTGCAGCATAAATGGCTGACGTCTTTTATATCCATCCTTTTTGTGGTTGTTCTGTTCATTGCCTTACCGGTGTCGGCCAAGGACACTCTTGCGGTACTCGACCCGGTAATCCATGAAGGCATTGAAAAAGGGATTGTGCAGGAACTTGTCGCAGCAATTGAAGATGAAGTCAACAATGCCAATCTCTATGATCTGTTGAGTAATGAGGAGAAAATTCAAAGGGCCAAAAAAGTTCCCGGGAACCAGACCCAGGGTTGCGAGGACACCCAGTGCATGATTGATGCCGGGAAGATTCTCGGAGTAAAATACGTCATCGGCGGTGCCCTGGTGCGTGAAAAGGGTGATTGCTACATCAAGCTTCGACTCATTGAAATATCCGGTGAGGGAATGGGTGTCAAGAGGAGTGCCAGTAAAAAATGTTCTCCTGAAAAGGAAGAACTACTGACAACCACCAGAATGATCACCTCCATGTTCATGGGTAAAAGCTGGGGGGATGTTGTAAAGGAATTCGGCAAAGAAAAGAAAATTATTGCCGAGCCTCCCCATGACGGCATATGGCGGGAACCGGAAACAGGGATGCCGTTTGTCTGGGTTGAAGGGGGATGTTTTGAGATGGGATGTGGGAAGTGGACCGATAATTGTGAAGAAGATGAAAGCCCGGCCCATGAAGTATGCGTTGATGGATTCTGGATGGGTAAATATGAAGTGACGCAAGGGCAATGGCAGCAGATAATCGGAGAAAATCCTTCACGATTCCAGAAGGGTGACGACTACCCGGTGGAACAGGTTTCCTGGAATGACGTACAGGAGTTCATCGTCGCCTTGAACGCTTATGATAACAGTAAAAATATTTTTCGTTTACCCACGGAAGCGGAGTGGGAGTTTGCCGCAAGGAGCGGCGGCAGGAATGAAAAATTCTCCGGTGGGGCCGATGTCAACAAGGTGGGCTGGGGCAAGAAGAATTCCGCCGACGAAACCAGGCCGGTGGGCAAGATGGCAGCCAACGGTGCGGGGCTTCATGATATGAGCGGCAATATCTACGAATGGTGCATGGACTGGTACGATAAAGAGTATTACCAGAACAGTCCTCCCAAAAACCCCAAAGGACCTGGCAACGGCAAAAAAAAGGTCATCCGGGGGGGAAGCCTGGACAGCAAGCTTGAGAATCTGCGGGTGTCGAATCGTGGCAGAAGTTCGCCGACATGCCCGAATTATACGATTGGTTTCAGGCTGGTCTGGTCTTCTAACAGCATGTGATTCGGGGCTGAGATTCATTCAATTTCTAAAGTTGTGGCGGATACTATGCAGAAAACACCAGTTGTTCTTGTTACCGGCGCAAGTCGCGGGATCGGCGCGGCGATTGCCAGGCGCCTTGCGATGGGTGGATATGATATCTGGTTGAACTATCATTCCAATCATGATGCCGCAGCTGTTGTGAAAAAAGATATAGAGAAACAGGGGCGCAACTGTCTGTTGCTGCCCTTTGATGTTGGTGATGAAAAGGCGATGGATGAGCAGCTGGGCCCCTTGCTTGAAGAGACAACCCCTTACGGGCTTGTCCATAATGCCGGAGTGACCAGGGATACTCTGGCTGCGATGATGACCCGTACCGACTGGGACACGGTTATAAATGTTCATCTCACCGGATTTTTTCTCCTGAGCCGGATGATCGTCAAGTTGATGCTTTCGGAACGCAAGGGAAGAATTATTGCCGTGTCATCGGTATCGGGCGAGACCGGTCAGGCCGGACAGATGAATTATTCCGCAGCCAAAGCCGGGATGATCGGTGCGGTAAAGGCCCTGGCCCGGGAAACAGCCAAGCGCAATATTTTAGTAAATGCCGTCTCTCCCGGATTGATTGATACTGAAATGATCAAGGAGCTGCCGCTGGAAAGAATTCTGCCAATGATCCCCCAGGGGCGGGTAGGCACCGTTGAGGAAGTGGCCGGAATTGTCAATTTTCTTATGGGGGAGGAGGCCGGCTACATCACCGGCCAGGTTTTCAGTGTGAACGGCGGCCTGTATATGTAAGCCTGCCAGGACTGTCCTTTACCATCAGTATTGCATCATTAATAATTAGCAATCAGCTGATGATAGTTGATTATTGCTGATTGAATCTGTTGAGCGGATGAAATGACAAAAGACTATAGCCTGCCATGCCCGGCAATTGACCTCATGCCCCACCGGCCGCCGATGCTGTTGATCAATCGTCTTCTCGCAAGGGATAGGGAGAAAGATACCGGAATCGCCGAAGGGGTTATCCCTGAGGCAGGCTTTTTTTATGACCCGGAAAACGGCTTTCTTCCGGAATATTTTATAGAACTGGTGGCGCAGTCCGCAGCTGCGATAAATGGCTATGATGCACTTGTCGACGGCAAGCCACAGATGAAAGGCTTTCTTGTGGGAGTTGATGATTTTGTCATGGAAGGATCTGCCCAACCAGGGGAAACGGTGCAGATTCATCTGATAAAGAAATTGGAATTCGGCGCGGTGACCATCATGGAAGGCCGTGTTGCCGGCGCAAGAGGCGAGATCTGCCACGGCAACGTCCGGGCCTGGGAAGAGGGTAAATGATTTATTTGTTTTTAAATGAAAGCAGATTAGTGCATGTTGCCAGGACGGTGCCGGGACTCACCGTAACTATCGTGTTCCTCCTGTTGATTCTGCTACAGGTTCCGGCCTTAGGTTCGGAAAGCCAGGATCTCGACCGTTTTCTGGAAAAGGTCGAACGAAAATCCTCAGAGATCCAATCCTTCACATGCAATTTCAGGCAGGAACGGCATCTGTCGATTTTTACCAGGCCGGTGATTTTTGAAGGTGAGTTATTCCTGGTGCGGCCGTCTCAGTTGCGCTGGGAGTTTCTGCGGCCGGTTCCTTCGGTGATGATTTTCAACGGCAGCAAAGGGATGCGCTGCAGCGGGAAAAGCGAACCGCAGCAATTTGATCTTGCAACTAATCCGGTGATGAAGATGGTTTCCAGTCAACTCTGGAACTGGATGGACGGCTCGTACGGGAAAATGCAGGATGCCTACCGCATTGAACTTGCCGCGGCCGGCACCGGTATCCGCCTGCAGCCCATTGATGAGAGACTGGCCCGGGCCATAGCCGAAATAAGAATTGATTTTGAACCAGTCACTCTGCAGCCTGAAAAAGTCGAGATTTTCGAGCAGGGCGGTGATCGCACGGTAATCTCGTTCAGCAGCTATCTTCCCAATATTTCCCTTGATGAATCGCTTTTTACCCGGTGTCTGAGGCAGTGAAGAAAAATTCAGGTGTGATAAGATGGGCCATTGTTCTCCTTGTTGTGGCGCTTTGCGGCTATTGGGCAAACGGGCTTGAAATCGGCGAAGACGCCCTGGACATGTTGCCGGGCGAGGCGCTGCGCGGCGATCTTCAGCTGCTGCAGCGTATCGGCCTGGTTGACCGGGTTTTCATTAATTTTGAAATACCTGCAGCAACTTCCGCTGCAGGTGCGCTGGATGCAGATATTGAGGCGTTAAAGAAGAGTGCTGCAGGCGTTGCCAGCGCCCTTTCCCGGAGCAGCCATTTCAAGGATGTTACCTGTAAACTCCCCGAAGGATATGAATGGGAGTTGTTCCGGGCCTTAAAAACGGCGATGCCGGCCCTTCTTTCCCAGGATGATTATCTCGAGATCGAAACCCTCCTTGGTGAAGGAAAGCTCCGAGAGATTCTCAATACAAATTTTCTTCTGCTCAACAGTCTGGCCGGGCTGCCCCTCAAACAACAGGTCGTCTCAGATCCCCTTGGGCTTTCCGCAATGGTCATGAAACACCTGGATGCCCTGCGCGGTGAGTTTGATCTGGTTATCCGGGATGGATATTTTTTCAGCCGCGACGGCAGGAATTGTCTGCTCTGGGCGCAAAGTGTCGAGCCTCTGACCAATTCACGGTCCGCTGAAAAGGTGCAGTTGGAACTTGATGCAGTCCTGGAACAGCATCTTGTCCCCGGGGTCAAAGCCCGGATAATCGGCAGCCTGCCCCATACCCTTGCCAACTCGCGGACAATCCGGGCTGATCTCGGACGCCTCGTGCCCGCGGCAATGATCGTTCTGGTTGTCCTTATTCTGGTTGCAATGCGCGATCTGCGAGGGCTTCTCGTGGTCTGTATTCCGTTTCTGGCAGCACCGGTTGCCGTGGCAAGCCTCATGCTGATTTATGAAAATGTCAGTGCCATGGCTCTGGGATTCGGTGTGGTGTTGCTGGGGATTGCGGTTGATTTTGCCATACACATTTTCTATGCCCTTTCCAGGGAACGGGGTTCGGAAAGGGAGATCATCAGCCGCCTTCGCAAACCGGTATTTCTTGCCAGCTGCACCACCATCGGCGTTTTCGTTGTTCTGTTGTTTTCAGCGGTGCCATCGCACCGGCAAATGGCGCTTCTGGCAATTTTCGGGGTGGCGTTTGCGGTGATTTTTTCATGGTTGTTGATTCCTACCTTGGTGAAAAAAAGAGGTTCTTTGCTTGCTATGCCAGGTGACACCGCGGGCGTTTCCCTTGTTGCATTTTCTGGGGGCGGGAGATTTTTCTTTTTTATTCTGTGGGCCGGATTGATTATTTCCGGGATTATTGCCTGGCCCCATCTCCGGTACAACGGCGATCTGAAAAAACTTGACGTGCCCAATGAACAGGTCATGGCTGACGAAGCGCATTTTATCTCCACCTGGAAGCAGGGTGGCGACCAGTCCTTTGTGGTGGTGGAGGGCAAAGATCTTGCCGAGGCCCTTAACCGGAACGACAGGGTGCATGCATATCTCTTTTCGAAAAAGATAAAGGGTTTTCAATCCGTTGCGCCTGTTATGCCGGGACCTCTGGTCAGGGAAAATAATATTTCCCTCTGGCAGAGTTTCTGGTCCCGTAATCAGAAGAAACTTGGTGAGGACCTGGCACGAATCGGCCCTGAAACCGGTTTTACTGCCACGGCTTTTGAACCATTTCTGCGGTGGATTCAAGAGCCGGTTGCCCGGTTGGCAGATGAGGACATCCTAAACAGCCCCATGCGGCCCATGCTTGTCTCTTTGCTGAGACTGCCGGAAGCCGGTACTGCCGGGTCCGGTACAGGGGAATTCCTCGCCACTACCATTGTTGCCGAGTCAGCGGAGTCGGTCAACGCCCTGCAGGACCTGTCCCGGGATCTCCCCGAGGCCCATGTGCTGTCCAGCGCCAGATGGCGCAGCCAGGTGGAGCGCCTGCTGCGGCATGATATCGTCAAGTTGTCTTCTGCTGCAGGGGTTCTGGTGATTCTGCTCATCGGCATTTTTTTCAGGCGGCCGCGAATCGTCCTGGCGGTGATGGCGCCGGTATTGTCCGCTCTCGCCGCCATGGCGGTTTTTGATTATCTGACCACCCGTGACCTCAACCTCATGCATGTACTTATGGGGATTATGGTTATCGGTCTCAGCGTTGATTACGGGATATTCGTGGTCTGTGCCTGTCAAAGGGGGATGACCAGGCATGCGGTGATTGCGGTGAGTATCTGCGCCGCCAGCACCCTGACCGGTTTCGGGGTTCTTTCCTTTGCGACCCATCCGGCGCTTCATGCCCTGGGGGTGACAGTCCTTGCCGGAATCGGCGCAGCCTGGCCCACGGCTCTGTTTATCACTCCGGTGATCATGGGAAAAAATCATGGAGAGAAGAAATGCTGAGAATTGTTGCCGCCATTCTGTCGCTGTTTTTTTTATGGGGCTGTGGCGCTTCATCGTTTCAGCCCTTATCCCGCCTCGATCATTCTATGACTTCTGAGAACAGTCTCTGGCATCTCAGCCTGAAGCATCGGGAAAAGGAGCGCTACTCCGGGCTCCTTGGCTTAAGAGAAATAGAGGGAGGGATGCATCTGGTACTCCTTGACAGCACCGGCATCAAGGTAATGGAGGCAACCACGGATAAGCATGGGAATGTTGAGTTGATCTCGGCTCTTGATGCGGTGAAGGATACAGGGCTTGCGGATTATCTGGGACAGGCGCTCAACAGAATTTTTTTTCTTGAGCCGGATTCATTACCCTGTGCCTATGAGGGAATGATGCATCTTTGCCAGGGCAACATCAACCCGGATCAAGTGAAAAAATCCGCCAGCTTATGGTTTTTTTCCCTTTGGGACGTTGATTATTTTTATGAAAAAAGTATGCCGGAAAAGGTTTCCAGAATTGAATTGAAACCGTTATTCGGGCCAGATCTGACATTGGTGCCCATAGAGAATTAACTATTATGGAAGGTTTGGAACTCATGCCGCAGGATTCAATTGAACAGGCGATCCACAAATCGTTAATAAAACTATCTACGGAAAAGGCAGGGGACGATCTTGTCGTTTCCGGAGTTTTTTCCTTTGCTGAGGATTTTCCGGCGTTTGCCGGGCATTTTCCCCAGGAACCAGTTTTCCCGGCCGTGGTGCAGTTGGCAATCGTTCGAATAATTGCCGGGCAGGGTCTGGATAGAAAGCTCAAGCTTGCTTTAGTTGAGCGCGCCAAGTTTTCCGGGGTGGTGCGGCCCCACGAAGAAATCAAGGTTACTGTGAATCTTCAGGAGAGTAACGAGGGGATCAGGGCGAAATTCAAAATTATCCGGGATAATGTAACTGTCGCAAGCGGAACGCTGGTTTTCAAGTGATAATCGCCTTGCTGATGGATGAAAGCCGGCCCGACCGTGGAGTCGTCCTCCGGTCGCTTCCACGGTCGGGCGATGAAGGGGCCGCTGATCAGGTATCATTGAAAGAGATTTCTCGGTGGTGCCGGCGGTATGCGAGAAAATTCTGTAAAATATGCCAAAACCTTTTCAGGTTTGTTTGCTTTGTTGAAAAATTATTTCGAATCGTTGAAAAAACGATTTTCCGTCATTCTCATCTATCGCCGGCAGGATCGAATCCTGTCCCTTGCGGCATCGGGGTCAGCGAGGGACCAGTACCGGTATTTCGGTGATGACGGTGCTGGGACGCGGCGGAAGTGTGCTGATCAGGGACACCACCAGCGCGGCTACATACGGCAGTGACTGCACAAAGAGCACCACGGCCCAGAGTACCGCTCCCGGCAGCTCAGGGCCCTGGACCAACAGCACCCCCAGGCCCGCCGCCCAAAGGGCTACGGCAAGGACCGTTTCCTCTGCTGCATGGCTCAGGGCGCGGATTACGGCAGGTTGTTGTTCACATTTTGGAGTTCGAAAAAAGGGCTTGTTCGAGGTGAAAAACCCCTGCATCACCGCCTTGGCAATGGTATGGGACAATGCCAGGCCGGCAAGGGCCGCCGCCAGGGTCTGGATGTTACTCGCACCGATTCTGGTCCGGTACAGATACACGAGTTTGGCGATCTTGAACCCGAAAAGAAAGAGCGGCGGCAGGGTGAACACTGCCAGCGGCGGGTCAACATGCTTGGGATCGAGCAGAATGGCGCACGACCAGATAAGAGCGGCCGCCGTATAGAACAGGTTGAGGCCATCCGCAAGCCACGGGAACCAACCGGCGCAGAAATGATAGCGCTGGCCCAGGGTAAGCCGTGAAACACCGCGTCCCTGAAGTGCGCGAGCATGTCGGCGCATGATATGAACCGCGCCGTAGGCCCAGCGAAACCGTTGCTTCTTGTAATCGAGGAAGGTGTCCGGCATCAGTCCCCGGCCGTAACTGTCATTGACGTAAACTCCTTCGTAGCCGTGCTCGAAAATGCGCAGGCCGAGTTCTGCATCTTCGGTTATACACCATTCCGCCCAGCCGCCGACCTGATGAAGCACTCTGGCGCGCATCATGGTCATGGTCCCGTGCTCGATGATGGCGTTGCGGTCGTTGCGGGTAACCATGCCGATATGGAAAAAGCCCTTGTATTCGGAATAGCACATTGATTTGAACAACGTCTCCTGGTCATCGCGGTAGTCCTGCGGCGCCTGAACGAAACCAACTTCAGGCCTGTTGAAATGCGGGACCAGATTCCGAAGCCAGGACGGCCTCACCTGGTAATCGCTGTCGATGACGGCGATGATCTCGGCATCCGGCGCTGTCCTGGCCAGTGCGAAGTTCAACGCTCCGGCCTTGAATCCGCTGAGCGGGGCGACATGAAAAAAACGGAACCGCTCCCCGAGCCTGCGGCAGTGTTCCTCAACCGGCCGCCATATCTCGGGGGCTGTGGTGTTGTTGTCTATGACCAGGACCTCAAAATCCGGGTAATCAAGCCGGGCAAGCGCGTCGAGGGTTCCGATGAGCATGGTCGGCGGTTCGTTATAGGCAGGGACATGAATCGAAACCCGTGGCAGGGATTTATTCTCTTGCGCGGGTGTGAATGATCTCCGGCGGCGCATCACCCAGCTTGCCTCGGCCATTTCGTGGGCCTCGGTAAGAACGACCAGGGTTATGCCGAGAAAGCCCATCGCCAGAACGATGCCGATCATGATGGTATATGGCGTGAGGTACTGATTGGAATAATCAAAGCTCGCCCAGACGACAGCTGCGGCGACAAAATAGGCGGTTGCGGCGAGAAAGCTTCTTCCCCGGCTGCGCAGGGTGGAGCCGTCCAGAAGAAGCAGGGACAGGGTTACGACTCCCAGAATTACCGTGGTCAATGCCAGTCCGCGCCACTGAGGAAGCTGCTCGACGGGCTCGGTAAATGCGAATTTCTGATTACGCTCGACGTTATAAACGCCCCAGTAGGCGCCGACGGCGCCTTCGAGTTCGGTCTTCCATGGCTGGTCAAAGGCTTCCATTATATAGTAGTCCAGCTGCTGCTCCTGAGCCACCGCCAGAAAACGACGCAGAAAAGTCGCCTCATTCGCGTCAGAGGCCACGGCGCTCCGGTGAGTGCGTCCGTTGCTCGGCCAGCCCACTTCGGCGAAGATGACCTTTTTCTTCGGAAATGCCGCTTTGAGCTTTCCGTAATCATCCATGATCTTGGCGATGGCGGTATCAAGGCTGATGCCTTCCCAGTACGGCAGCATGTGGGCGGCGATGAAATCGACATGGGCGGCAAGTTCGGGATGACTGATCCATATATGCCAGGGCTCGCCGGTACTGACAGGAATCTTGACGGCCGCCCGGACTCTGTCAAGGTATTCACAGAGTTGTTCTATGGTCAGGTCGCCCCTCAGCAGTGTTTCGTTTCCTACAAATATCCGGGTTATGTTGCGATTTTTGCCCGCAAGCCGCACCAGTTCAGCGAGCTCCTGTTCATTGCCTTCGGGATTGGCGGTGAGCCAGGCCCCGAGTGCAACGGTCATGCCGCGCTCTCGGGCCAGATCCGGGATTTCCGTGAGCGTGCCGCCGACACCGTAGGTACGCAGTGAACGCACTTTGCCTGCGAGGAGATCCATGTCAATGGCGATCTCATCCCGTGTGGGGAATTTTCCCTCGGAAGGGTCGTTACCCATCCGCAGAGGTGAGAAGGACATGCCGGCCACCTGGGCTGGCCAGGGCGGTTCATCGGACTGACGGTTTCCCATGGCCCATAAAATCGGGGTCAGTATGGCAAACAGGGCGCCGATGATAATATTGATAAAGCGAAACTTCCTTGACATGCGTATTTCCTCCTGCTCCTGCCTGACGGGAACCGTGGCCTCCGATGCAAAAAAAACAAACATCAGGGCGACATGTCGACAGCGGCAGATGCAGATTTCTATTCAGTTGATCTGGTTTGGAATTCTATTTCAGTGCAAAATAAGAAGGGCGGCCAAACTCCATGAATTCAAGCCACCTGGGGGGCGTCTTCCGGATGAAAGTCGCCACAGGTATTTGCGGCCAATATAACATGTTTCGATACGGCTGGAAATATCTATTTTGGGGAGGAACTTTTCCTCTTGAACGTCTTTCCCGTATGTCGCTGTCCGCTGGAACGGAATTATTTGATATGCATGATATCTACAATCCTACATTGAATGCGATGTGCGGATGTTGCCTGATATTTCATTCCTGAAAAATTTCGAATAGTTTGTCTGCCTGCTTGCTGCGGCAAGTATTGTCCGGGTTGTGGAATTTCCTAAAAAAATAAAGATAAGAAGCCGGAATCCGGGTACAATACTTTCCTCTGGGAAGGTAAAATATTGCCTTCATCTCGACACAAGAACTCTACAGGTAATAAGGCCGGTTGATGGGATTTAAACGTCAATATTTCGATACAGTGCCAGGAGCGCCACAACAACTTACGGCGACTGCGACCCGGCGGGTCCGCTTCGAAGAGATCGATATGCTGGGCATTGTCTGGCACGGCAATTATGTCAGCTATCTCGAAGACGGTCGCATAGCCTTTGGCGATCGTTACGGCTTGAGTTACATGAATTTTAAAGGGGCGGATTTTGCAGCTCCCATTGTCCAGATGCATCTGGATTATCTGGCGCCGCTGCGTTTTGACGAAACCTTTGAGGTCACCGCCATTCTCCATTGGACCGAATCCTTGCGCCTCAATTTCGAATACCGCCTTGTTAGGGATGGGGCGTTGATTGCCCGGGGCTATACGGTGCAGCTGCTGACCGATCTTCAGGGTCGGCTGCTTCTGGCGCCCCCTGATATGGTCAGGGATTTCAGGGAACAGTGGCAGGAGGGCAGTTTGTGAAAAAAGATGTAGCGGTTGTTGCCTGCGGCGTCATGACTGCCTTCGGAAATCTCGATGCTACCTGGTCAGGTCTTGTGGAAAACCGCACCGCCCTGACCGGGGTGAAGATCGGCGGCGCAAAACTCTGGCCCCTGGGAGTTGTTCCAGGGCTTGTTGATGCTTTCGGCAGTCATCAGCGTCTCGATGCGCTCCTTGAAAGGCTCCTTGATGACCTGCCGGATATCCCGGCTGATACCGCCTTGATTGTTGCCACCACCAAGGGAGCGGTTGACGAATTGCTTCATCATCCGAAAAAACCAGCAAGACAACAGCCCTGGGATATTGCTGCGAATCTTGCGCAAAGGCTGGATTTGACCGGGCAGACCTCCACGGTGAGCGCCGCCTGCGCCTCAGGCACTCTGGCTTTGATTCATGGGGCGCAGCTTGTTATCTCTGGTGAAGCGGATCAGGTGCTGGTGGTTGGCGTTGACCTCCTGAGTCAATTTGTTACCGGAGGTTTTTTAAAACTTCATGCCCTTTCCCCGGAGCCATGCCGGCCCTTTGACAAAAACCGCAACGGTTTATCTCTGGGGGAAGGGGCTGGCTACGCCTTACTGACCACAAGGGAGATTGCTGGGGCAAAAGGATTGCCGAAACTCGCTTCCATTGTTGATTGGGGCGTTGCCTGCGATGCAAGCCATATCACCGCACCTTGCAAGCAGGCAAGCGGTCTTATCGCCGCAATCCGACAGATAACTGAAAAAGGGCATGTGATCGGGGCAATTAATGCACACGGCACCGGGACTCCGTACAATGATGCCATGGAAATGCGTGCTTTTAAAGAGTTGTGGCCCGCGATTCCAACATTCCATTCGGTGAAAGGCGCAATAGGTCATTGCCTGGGCGCAGCAGGGATAATCGAGGCGGCCATCGCCATCCGAAGTCTGCAGGAAGGATTTATCCCGCCCACCGTCGGGCATGTCACTTCAGAACCTGATGTTTCAGGAGTTTCCGGAAGCAGATCCCTTGAATTGCTATATCCCTCCATACTTTCATGCAATTCCGGATTTGGCGGAATCAATGCCGCGGTATTATTCTCTCTCAGGGTAAATACATAATAAATGAAGAATGCATATAGAGTGCTTGTTCTCATATTTAAGAATCCAGGGGGAAGGAGTCTGAATTCTGACTGCTGACTACTGATACTCCGCCGTGGCTCGAAGTCTTGCGCTTATCTGGCGCGGGGAGGTTTCATTAACATCCGGTTGAAAGGATTCTATTGTTTTCCATGTTTTTCACAAACACAGAAAAGTTAATATGAGGTATACTCTCCCCTATGTCAGTAACTAATAACAGCATACTCCTTGTCCATCCCCTGGGTTATAAAACGGAATCCGCCGGCAAAGACATCTCGCGGATGACCAATATCATGCCGCCCCTTGGGCTTGCAAGTATTGCGGCCTATCTTGAGGCGCGCGGCATTGAGGTTTCGATAATCGATTGTTATGCCCATCCTGATTCGGATCGGCTTATCAAGGATTGTATCAATCAGAAGAAACCGGCTTTTCTGGGGTTGAGCTGCACCACATCGAGCTTTATGGATGGTGTGAGAATCTCCAAACTCGCCAAGGCAGCCCTGCCGCAGATACAAACCGTGTTCGGCGGTGTGCATGTCTCGGCCCTTAAAAATAAGGCGCTTGAAAATTTTGGGGAAGTTGATTTTGTTATCGTCGGTGAGGGTGAGCAGACCCTGGCTGAGCTCGTTGCTTCAGACGGCCATGATGTGGGATCTATCCAGGGGCTCATCCATCGCCAAGGTTCCGAGGTGATTTTTAACGGCCACCGTGAGAAAGCCCTTGATCTGGACACGCTGCCGTTTCCGGCATACGAGAAACTGGCAGGTTACCCCGAGGCCTATAAGCTGCCGATTTTTAATTACCCCAAAGCACCCAACACCAGCTGCATCTCAAGCCGCGGCTGCCCCTATGCCTGCAGTTATTGCGATCGATCGGTTTTTCGCAGGAGTTTTCGCTACAACTCCGCAGAATACCTCTATGAGCACCTGAAATATCTCAAAGACCGCTTCGGAATCCGCCATATCAATTTTTATGACGACCAGTTTACTTTCAACCGCAAACGGGTTGAGGATTTCACCAATTTGATCATGGATAAGTCTCTGGGCATGACTTTCAACTGTGCGGTGCGGGCCGAGCATATTGATTTTGAACTGCTCCGGCAGATGAAGGCTGCCGGCTGCTGGATGATCAGTCTGGGAATTGAGACCGGTGACGAGGATCTTCTTGCCCAGCACCGCCAGAATGCAGATCTCAAGATGCTTGCCGAGAAAATCCGCTTGATCAAGAAGGCCGGGATCCGTACTAAAGGGTTGCTGATGATGGGATTGCCGGGGGAAACGGAAAGCAGTGTCCGCAAAAGCATGGATTATGTGTTTTCACTGCCCATTGATGATTTCAACCTGGCGAAATTCACGCCGTTTCCCGGTTCGCCGATTTATGAAAATATTCATCAGCTGGGCACCTTTGAAGAGGACTGGGAAAAAATGGATTGCATGCAGTTTATTTTTGTGCCAAATGGCATGGAAAAGGCGCGCATGGAGGAATTGTTTCAGGAATTTTATAAGACCCATTATACCCGGCCTAAAGTATTGCTGGGCTATGTGGCCATGCTCTGGAAATCGCCGGACAGCTGGATACGTTTTGCCCGAAATATTGGAGATTTCTGGCGGTTTGCCCATAGTAATAAGCGATTGGGCGAGGAACAATGAGTGCCTGTCCTCAAATGGTCTTTTACTCGAATATCGGCGTCATGCTTAAAAAATTATGCTCGGAATATCATCTATATGCCTGTGCTTATTTTTTTCGCAGTCCTTGATCTTCAAGGAAAATCCTCATTTGAGGACTGACACTAAAGGTTTGATTTATGCGTAAGGAAGAAGTGCCGCAGGATACGGGGATCGCCGAAGGCTTAAAGGAAGTCTGCTATGCCGTGGATGAAAACGGCAGATATGTACTGGTGCCCAGTGCCGGCTGGGAGCCCAAGAATGTTACAAACGCCCAGGCCTGGGAGATCATTGCCGATCAGTTACGCGATGTTATCAGCCGGGTCAGGGGTGGTGAGTTGAGTCCTCTGGCCTATCATATGACCAAGAATCTTATGGATATGGGCTTGCTGGCAAATTATGTGGGCATGTTCAAATGGCGCGTCAAACGGCATATGCGGCCGTCGATTTTCAGGAAACTGAAACCGCCGATGCTTGCAAGGTATGCGGCAGTTTTTGAAATTACCGTGGAAGAACTTATTGACGTTTCGAATATGTCGGATGAATATCTGGGCAGAAAGAAAAAGATGAAATGAAAATATGTCGATAAAGTGTTCGCAGATTGCTCCAAAATACCTGCTGTTGTAAGAATGCCTTCCCGGCGTTGGTGCTTCGGTTGATCCGTGCTTTTGCGCTGGTC
Source organism: Pseudomonadota bacterium (assembly GCA_018823135.1). Classification (NCBI taxonomy): domain Bacteria; kingdom Pseudomonadati; phylum Pseudomonadota; species Pseudomonadota bacterium. The sequence continues at coordinate 14,878 of JAHJJF010000105.1, read as the reverse complement.
GACAAAATCCCGCATCCTGCGGGTTTGTCGATGCGTGACTTCCTGTCACGCATCCTTTGGGCCTGATCGCTTCAAAGTTCGGGCCGGGCGCAAGTCGCCTTAAGGTCATTCTTACAACAGCTTAAAAATTATTTCGAGTCACAAATGAAAATAGACTTTACGCACAGACAGTCCGCCCATTGTGAAAACGGTGTGACTGCAAACCTCATATCCCATTATGGAATAAATGTTTCCGAGGCCATGGCATTCGGCATCGGTGCCGGAATTTTTTTTGGCTATATCCCGTTTATTAAACTCAACAACCTGCCGCTCACCACTTTCAGATCAGCCACCGGGGCGATTTTCAACCGGGCCACCAGGGCACTGGGGGTCAAAGTCAAGACAGAGAAATTCCGCAATCCTGAAAAGGCCATGGATGCCCTTGATGCAAAAATTGCTGATGGTATTCCCGTGGGGCTTCAGACCGGCGCCTGGTGGCTGCCGTATTTTCCGCCCGCCTACCGGTTTCATTTCAACATGCATAATCTGGTGGTCTTCGGTACCAAAGACGGTGAGTACCTGATCAGCGATCCGGTTTTTCCTGAGCCGGTTATCTGCGGTCGCCATGACCTGATGATGGCGCGTTTTGCAAAAGGGCCGCTGCCTCCTAAGGGTAAGATGTATTATCTCACTGAGGTTCCTGAAACAATTGATATGGCACGCGCCGTAAAACTGGGGATCAAAGCAGCCTCAAAGGCGATGCTCAAATACCCTTTACCGATCATCGGGATTTCCGGCATGCGTTATCTTGCAAAGCGGCTTGAACTCTGGCCTGAAAAACTGGGTATGGAAAAAGCCATCCTGTCCCTTGGCCAAGTGGTGCGGATGCAGGAGGAAATCGGCACCGGCGGCGCTGGTTTCCGTTTCATCTATGCGGCATTCCTTCAGGAAGCGGCGGATGTCTTGGGCAATGACCGGTTCCTCGAACTTTCAAGGGAGATGACCGCAATCGGCGACCGCTGGCGTGAGTTTGCGGTCAAGGCCGCAAGAAACTGTAAAGGCCGCGCTCAGCAAGAGGATTCCTATCCGGCAATGGCCGAGGTTATTCGCGATTGCGCCGCCCGGGAAGAAAGGCTTTTTCAGGAGCTTCTTGACCTGGTTTCCTGACCCTTTGCTCAACACCAACAAACTTAATGTGTTAATAGAGCGGAAACAGACACCTTTTAGGCGGATGCGATAGCGGTTCCGCCTTGTTTTTTTTGGGCATTCGCATTAAAAATAGACATGGTTGATAATACGCAACGCATTGCCGATCCGGCCCAATATTCCCTAGTTATAAAAAATATCACCAAGCAATATAAAGGCGCTCCCCGCCCGGCGCTGGCAGGTCTTGACATTGCAATCCGGCAGGGAGAAATCTTTGGACTCCTCGGCCCCAATGGCGCCGGAAAGACCACGGCGATTTCGATCATGAGTACCCTGCTGCGGCCGGACAGCGGCACGGTTTCGATCTGCGGCGTCGACGCCCTGGCCCATCCCGGAAAAGTAAGAAACCTGATCAGCCTGGTGCCTCAGCACATCGCCCTTTACCTGGAATTAACCGCCAGAGAAAATCTTAATTATTTCGGCAGACTTTTTGGCCTGAAGGGAAGTGATCTGAAAATTCAGGTGGAAGAAGCCCTTGTTATGGTTGGTCTGGAGAACCGGGCGGACCAGCAGATTTATACCTATTCCGGCGGCATGAAAAGACGGGCCAATCTTGCCGTCGGGGTTTTGAACCGCCCCAGGGTCCTTTTCCTCGATGAGCCCACGGTGGGCATTGACGCCCAGTCAAGGAACCTGATTCTCGAAAAATTACAGCACTTAAGAGACAGCGGCACAACCATGGTCTATACCACCCATTACATGGAAGAGGCGCAGGCCCTGTGTTCCTCTGTTCTGGTAATTGACCAGGGGCAAATGGTTGCCTGCGGCAGGCCGACTGAACTCATTGATCAGCAGCCCGATTGCGCAAATCTTGAGGACCTGTTTTTTCATCTCACCGGCAAGAATCTCAGGGACTAAACTTTCTGAGTTGGCATAACAGATTGAATAGAAAAAATATTCAGCGAGTTCGAAGTTGCTTTCCAATAGAATTCAGAAGCCAGAATTCAGAATGATCGATTTCACAGCATTTCTTCTGGATTCTGACTCCTGAATTCTTATGACGGTGAATAAACGGAACTGATCTTAAAATTATTCAATAAGATAATAAAAGTCAGAAAGTTGAGTCAGGGATTAAAGATAGATATGATAATGCAACTGAGTAATTTCGTTTCATCCAGAGGGCTCCATGGGTAGATTATTCGCTTCAGCTCATAAAGAGCTGCTCCTGCTCTGGCGGGATCGGGCCGGGATGCTGGTGCTGTTTGTCATGCCTGCGGTATTGGTTTTAGTCATCACTCTGGTTCAGGAAAATATCTATAAAATCACCGGCGAAAGTCAAACAAATGTCCTTTTTGTCGATAACGACAAGAGCGATCTTGGATCAGCAATTGAAAACGAACTGAAAAAACTTGGGGCAATTAATCTTGTTAAAGACCTTGATGGCGGCATGATAGATGCCGAATCGATGATCGCAGCCATCCAGCAAGGGGACTATCAGTTCGGTGTTCTCGTTCCTGAGGCTCTTACGGAATCATTACGCAAGAGCGCCAGGATAGAAATTGAGCGAACCTTTTCGCAGGAAAAAGTATCAAGCGAGGCACTTACGGCTTCGGATATTGTGGTATATTTTGATCCGGCGGTGCGGGTGGGATTCAGGGCTGCAGTGATAAATCTGGTGGACCGGGTAGTTATCCGAAACGAAGTAAAAGAGAAGATCGCCGCATTTTCCGAGAAACTTCCAGGAGAGATCGGCAGAATGATCCGGGAAACCATGGGGCCGATTTTTGAAAGACAATTCGCCCTTGGCAATCCGCAGATGAATTTTTCCTGGAGCGAAGAAAGAATTGTCGCGGTCCGCGAAGAACTGGCCTTTAAGAGCGGCTACGAACGAACGCCTTCCTCTGTCCAGCAGAATGTTCCTGCCTGGTCGCTCTTCGGCATTTTCTTTATTGTGGTGCCCATGGCCGGATCGCTCATTGTTGAACGCCAGGAGGGCACCCTTGCCAGACTTCTGACGATGCCTGTCTCCTATCTTACTTTACTCTCCGGCAAGGTAATGGCCTATCTGCTGGTCTGTTGCTGCCAGTTTGCGCTTATCGTATTGATCGGTCTCTATCTATTGCCTGTGCTCGGCACCCCGGCCCTGGAAATGGGCTCTGGCTTCCTGCCGGTTATTGCTGTACTATTTAGTGCTGCTCTTGCTGCCACAGGGTATGGAATCATGCTGGGCACCATTTCAAGGACCTTTGAGCAGGCCTCGATGTTCGGCGCCATTTCCGTGGTCATCGCCGCCGCTCTCGGCGGCATCATGGTGCCGGTCTATGCCATGCCGAAAATCATGCAGCAGATCAGCGTTGTGTCACCATTAAACTGGGCTCTGGAAGCATTTATGGATATCTTTGTGCGCGGCGGCGGGATCAGCGATGTGGTTCCTGAGATAGCCTGCCTGTTAGGTTTTTTCGCAATGACCATGATCATCGGCTGGATATTTCTTTTCAGGAAAGTGCGCTCGGGATTATGAAGGGTCTTTGGGTTGCTGGAATTTTTGTCTTGGGGACATAAATCAATTCTGTCCCCGGATACGAGATAATCTGAGTAGTTAAAGTAACGAACGCTATGTGAGGTGTTGGTGGATGAATCCCCTGGAACAGGAAATACTCGAAATGATAGTGGAAGTATGTAAGATTGCAGAGCCGATACCAGAGGATTTTTCACCTGAAGCGCCGCTGATCGGCCCGGAATCTCCCCTTGGAATTGATTCTCTCGATGCAGTAGAAATTGTTTTTACGTTACAGAAGCGGTATAATCTGCGGATAGATTCTGAAGATCGCAGTCGCGAGGTCCTGCAGTCGCTCAAAACACTTGCCGGGTTTGTCGGCAGCCAACGAGAGATCAAACCACTGTAAGCATTACATAGCCGATTGAAAATCTGCCGCTCTCAGGGATATAGCAAAGAAGCTTGTCGCCTTTTTTGAGCTTTCCGGATTTGAACAGCCCTTCCATGATGATGAAAATTGATGCAGCGCCGGTATTGCCCATTTCATAAAGGTTGGTGAACCATTTTTCATAGGGGATGGTGAAATCGATTTTTTCCAGGTGCTGGTAAAGAATTTTCCGGAAATAATCAGATGAATAATGGGGCAGGAACCAGTCTATTTCCTCTGGCTTTAAATTGTATTTTTCAATGAGTTTTGCAAGGGCACGGTGAGTCGAAGCCGGCATGATCTCCTGATTCAGCAGTTTCACATCCTGCTTGACCAGAAAGGTGCCGGTATTCAGCGATTCCTGGAGGGATGCATATTCGCGCCATCCCGTAAGGCTGCCGTCTTCATTTTTATTCGCCCCTGCGTACATACAGGTTTCAAACAGGTTGGCAAAGGAAAGAATTTCAATCCAGTCCACCTTGAGGGCCAGTTTGTCGGCAGGTTTTTTCCCGGCAACAAATAATGCCCCGGCGCCGTCCGATAACATCCAGCGCAGGAAATCGGCATCAAAGCCCAACTGCGGTTGCTTCGGAAGTTCTTCCGCCTTTTTTTTGTCAACCGCGCCGCAGAACTGAGTCCGCATAAACGTCGATGAGTTCTCCGAGCCGCATGCCACTGCGTTTTCCGTAAGCCCCAGGGCGACATTCATAACCGCATACTTGAGGGAGGTAAGTCCGGAAAGACAGATGCCTGCCGTGCTGACGATTTCACAGGGGTTGCTCCCCAGTTCGCCATGAACCATTGAGGCGTGTCCCGGCATGAGCTGGTCCGGCGACGAAGTGCCGCAGCAGAGGCATTTGATCTCGTTGATGGAAAAATTATCGTGGGGATTGAGTTTACGGATTGCTTCGGCGGCAAGCTGCGCATTGGTGTGGGTTATTTTGCCCGTGGCCGGGTCAATGGCGTAATATCGCGTATCAATCTTGTTGTTTCTGAGGATGATTTTCCTGGTCCGCGAGGGGAGTTGATTGACCATCCCGAGGATTTCTTCCATCTGATCGTTTCCTACCGGTGCATTGGGCAGGAAACTTGAAATGTCGGTTATATATGCTTCCATTATGTTGTCACTACGGTCTTCGCCGCCTGAGATGATTTTTTGAGGCAAAGTAAGCTTTTCAGGCTGATGATGGGTGTTGTCAGCCTAACAGCCTATGGCCTAAATACCTTCAGCCAATAGACTGAATACCTCGAAATTATTCTTAAACTGGTTCATGTCATAAATCAGCGAGCTGAACTCGCCACATATTGTAAGGTTTGTCTTTCAATAAATTCTATCAGAGTTTAGCGTCCTTGTGGCTCTCTTTGATCAGGGCCGCATATTTTTCATAAAAAACCTGTTCATCCAGCCTGGTTGGAATCACGGCGTTGGTAAAAGTATAATAGTCTAAGTCGCTGATGACAATTTTTTCCTTTAGTGTTTCGAATAATTGCGTCCCCGGCAAAGGCGTCAACACAGACGGGATCGGCAGGTCGACCTTGTTGTCTTTAATATATCCGGCCAGTGCGTCAAACTGTTGTTCGTCATAATCAGGGGAAATAATAAAGTCGCCGATCACCGTGATCCCAAGGTCATGGAGGATGCGGATCGATTCCGTATTGATTTCCGCCTTGTTGGCTTTATTGAGTTTCTTGAGCGCTTCATCGCTGATTTCTTCAAAGCCGATGATTACCGCACGCAGGCCGATTTCTTTCCATTCACGCATCAGATCCGGATGGCTGACAACCGTATCCGATCGTACGTCAGCAAGAAACTGTTTGTTGATGCCAGCTTCCTTGACTGCTTGTGCCAGCTTTCTTGCGTGATCCAGATCTCCGAAGGTGTTGGCGTCAAGGAGGCGAATTATTTCAATATCACCAAGGAGGCCGATATCGCGGATCACCGATTCAGTTTGATGGGTGATATAGCGTCTGCCGGTAAGTCCCGAGATACAGCAGAAAGAACAGGCAAAAGGGCAGCCAAAGGCGGTTGCGACAAATCCCATTTTCCGGCCCAAAGATTTCATTATGTAAGTGTCGCGGTACTTTTCAACAAGCACGTAGCACGGGGGTTTGTTGTCTACCAGATCCAGGGTGCTGTAATTTCTTTTTGTATATGTTAACGGCTTTCCGGGACTGGTTTTGGCCACTCCCGGGATATTTTCTGTATTTCCTTTTGTTTCTAAGGCCTGGACCAGCTCACGAAAACTTGCCTTGCCGAGTCCGAGAACGACCCAGTCAATATTTGGTTTATTGAAAAACTCCGGATCATTGCTGGCATGGATGCCGCCCACAATAACAAGAGCTTCGGAGAGTTTCTTTACCTTTTCGGCAAGGATGAGCACCGTGTTGGCTTCGCAAGTGACACTGGTAATTCCTGCAAGGTCTGGAATGAAGTCGACCAGGAGAGAATCAAGGCCGCCCGGTTCAACCTTGAGGTCGATTATCCTGACTTCATGATCATCAAGATTGCCGGCAAGAACTTCCAGTGCCAGAGGTTCACCGCGAAAAATCTGTTTGATGGAATCAATGCCGTAGCGTTCTTCCGGGATGCTTTTTCCGCAGTTCGGCGGATTTATGAGAAGAATTTTCATGGCACGGTTTACCCGCATCCTACAGTGTCTGTTGAGTTGTTCATTCAATATGCCGGCAAGAGTGATTCTTGCCGATAATTATTGCGGCAGGATATCGTCTATTTTAAGGAAAACGATAACTTGTCTGGATTAAATGTTTTTTCACCTGAACTGAGCGTTATATGTGGTCGCCAGACTCAAGTATGGAAAATTTGACATCTCCGGTATCATAATCGGCAATGGCCTTATTGATATGCCTCATTTGCAGATCTGCAAAGCCGGTAACCTTTTCTGGTATCACCGTGGTCGAATTCAGGTCAGTGAGCCATTGTTGCGTTTTTTTCTGGTAATCGTCTTCCTTGTTGACCGGATCAAGCTCAACAAGGGCTTTGCCGACACCTGGCAGGACCTTGCCGATGATGAAATAATGTTTGCCCGCCTCCAGATTTGCTTTGACATAGGACCAGTTTTCGTCTTGAGCGATAAACAGATGCTCCCCCGGTTCTGTCAGGTATTGCACCTGGGCCCGGGCCGCGAGGATTCCGATAAATTTCTCCCTGTCCCAAAGGCTGAGCTTGATTGCGCCGCCAAAAGCGCTGGGCCTGACGAACGTAACGATGGCATGTGCACTGTCAGGTTCAAGAATCGTATCCGTTCGCATCATCATCGAAATGCTGCAACCTGAAAGCATAACCATAATCAGGCCGAACAAAATTAATTCTAAAAGCATATTTTTATGGTTCATTAAAAAATTTTCCGGAACAGTATAGATATTTAATTTTGTAACTGATTCCACAGTTCTTTACTTCGAGCCTTCAGCGGTTTTTGCCGCCTGCACCTCAAGCCAGCAGAGTGGATCTTCTGCCAGATAATCTCCGGTCACCTGATATGCATGGCCGCGGCAACCGTAACAGTATTCTCCGAAATGGCATTCTCCGCAGCGTCCCTTTATGTTGGTCCTGATGTTTCGCAGTTCGTGAATAACTTTGCTGCTGCTGAGGATATCTTTGAGGGAATGCTCGCGAATATTGCCGACAAGAACGTTGACCCCGGGGCAGGGATTGACCTCGCCGATGGCGGTTATTGTGCAGGAATATTCATGGCGGGCGCATTGTGAGGCAGCCAGGGGCGGATGGGGCGTCCATTTATTGCCGAAATCTCTGGCATCTATTTCCGCAAGGGTTTCAAACAGCTTCTGAATATCCTCCATGGGAACTTCAAGGTCACGATTTTCCAAGGCGCGTCCCTGCATGGTCATCATTTCAACATAGGGGATAATTCCCTGCTGTCTTGCCCAGCGCCAGAGATCCGGAAGCTCCTGATAATTCTGTCGACAGATTATCGTTTCAACACCCAGGGCGTGTTCTTCATCGGGGTAGCCTGCGGCAAGGAGATTTTTCAGCCCCTTTTCAATCGCTTCAAAAGTGCCTTTATGGCCGGCAAGAAAATCCTGGGTTTCAGCGTTTCTGCTGTTCATTTTAACGACTACTGAAATTTCCCTCTCATACAGCATTTTTGCCCGTTCCGGGGTGATCAGCATGCCGTTTGTAAACAGGTCCACCTTGATGTTTCTGTTGAGGATATGATCCATTACCTCAAAAACACGGGGGTAAAGAAGGGGTTCGCCGCCGCCGAGAATAATAATTTTCCGGGCCCCGAGATCAATGGCCTGGTCAGCGGCGCTCAAGACTTCTTCAAAGGTTAATTCATTTTCCTGGGGCAGGCCTGAAGCAGCGTAGCAATAAATACAGCGTAAATTGCAGGCTCTTGACAATTCCAGTTCCAGGGAAAGAAGTCCGTTTTTAGCACGGGCTTCTGCTATTTCCTCAGGGGAGAACTCTAACCCCCAGTGTTCACCAAAGCATTTCATTTTGTGTTCTCTTAACGTAGATCGAAGAATTTTTTCAATTTATGTCCACCGGCCTTTTCCATCACATTGAGGACGTCGGCTTTTTTTCTGATTATCACATCCGGGCGGACACGGAGGCGGGCCTGTAAAAACTCGTTTATTGTAACTTTGTCAATAGGTTCGTCGGCTCCGACTATAACGGTTATTTCATCGGCAAGGTCATAGGATGAGCGGACTTCGATATATGAAGCTTCAACACCGGGGATTTCCTGGAGGGCCTGGAAAATCATTTCAGGATACAGGGTAGTGCCCTTGACTTTCAGGCGCTGGGCCAGCCTGCCTTCAATTGCTCCCAGTCTGGGGGTCTGCCAGCCGCAGGAGCAGGGAGCCGTATGGAGGCGGGCGATGTCACCGGTACGGAAGCGCAGAAGCGGCAGGCCTTCGACACCCATGGGGGTGACCACGACCTCGCCGGGATGCCCTGCCGGAACAAGGTTTCCCTGGTCATCGATGATCTCCACCAGCATCAGTTCCGGATGGATATGGCTCCCCTGAAAAGCCTGGCATTCGCAGAATGCCGTTTCCATTTCAGTGGCCCCGTAGGAGGAGAAAATCCTTCCGCCCCATGCGCTTTCAAGATCTCTGCCCAGGGCGGTCAGTGAATGGTCGGCTTTCCGCACCGGTTCGCCGATTGTCACGATGGATCGGATTCCTGATTTGCCGGGGTCTATACCATTTTCCCTGGCCCACGAGGCAATTCGCAGCAAAAATGAAGGGACACCCACCATGCCGTCTGGTTGAAGCTTCTGGATAAGATCCCATTGCCTGGCCGGTTGCCCAGGGCCGCTACGGATAGCTGTAGCGCCAAGCTCTACAAGACCTGAATAATAAGCAAGACCGGCAATAAAACAACGGTCGATGGTGACGCAGAGCAGGATTCTGTCGCCGGGGCGGATCCCTGTTCCCCAGAAACCGATGGTTTCATTAAAGGCAAGTCTTTTTAAGTCGTTTGCTGAATACGGAATCATCACACTGTCGCCGGTGGTCCCTGAAGTGAGGGCCAGATCCGCCATTAATGCCGGTGATATGGCATGGAAATCAGCAGGATTCTGTTCAAGATCGTGACGATCGGTGAGTGGGATCGCGCGCAGATCGGCAAGGGAACTGAAATCGTCGGGATTGCAGCCGGTAGAATCGAGAAGATTTCTGTAATACGGCGCCTTGGCAGCCTGCCTGATATGCTCTTTTAACAGCTCAACCTGGATAGCACTGACTGTTTCAGGGTCGGTGTTTCTGAGCTTTATGGCGTTTTTCAGTGAGAAATCCGTAAACATAATTATCCGTTGGTTCCTGCTGTTGAGCGGTGGGTTGAATAATCGGCAAAACGCCCTGCGGCTTTGGCCGGCTCTGGCGTAAACAGCTGTTGCCTGTCCTGTTCTGCCGCGATTGAATCCTTTACCCGATTTTTGAGCTTTTTAACATCCTCGTTGTTTTCAGCGCTGCCCGACGGAATAATCGGCGGCAGCAGCACCATTTTCACCCGGGACGGCGTAAGCAACCTGCTGCCTGGTGGCAAGAGTTTGAATGATCCTAAAATGCAGACCGGAACAATGGGACGCCCGCTTTTTAAGGCAAGATGAAATGCGCCGTTGCGAAAACGGGCGAGTTTGCCATCTCGTGAGCGATGGCCCTCCGGCCACAGAATGAGTGAACAGCCGGAATCAAGAAGTTCAAGGCCCTGGGTCTCTACATGGTCCCAGCCCCTGTTCGCATCAATGTATTGCGCTATTTTCATAACGACATTGTAAAAAGGAATCTTGAAAGGCCAGGTGGTTACAAAGGCGTTTTCAAAAGGCAGCATGCCGAACAGATACGGGTCAACCGAAGAGTTGTGGTTTGCGGTGAAAATCACCGGCGTAGTGAAGCCGCCGGACCGGTCTTCAACGGTGACCGGCGCCATGAAGGGCAGAATGCGAACCAGCATCCAGCCGTAAATCCGGATGCCGTTGCGAATGATCTGGCTGTTGGATTTGCTGGTAATAAAAGGAAGTATGAGCAATCCAAGAGGCAGTACCACGGCGATGCTGATTGCCGAGACAATCAGCATCGCAGGCCAGATATAGAGGTTGAGAAAGAGTTTTTTTACATTCACGGGTTATTTTTCAGAAGCTTTCTGATCCCTGATTTTTAATATTGTCAGGAAGAGGTCATCCAGCGTCCTGACTGAGCGCATGGCTTCTTCGTTGGTCATTTTCATGCCGAATGATTTTTCAAGGGCAACAATCATATCAACGGCGTCAAGGCTGTCAAGGCCGAGATCGTCAAAAAGGGTTGCCTCGGGCTTTAACAGCTCCGGATCAAGTTCAAATTCATCAGCCAGGACATCAATGATCTGTCCGCGGACCTGTTCGTCTGATATCACGATGCCCACCTCCTGAGAACCAGGGAAGTATTAACTCCTCCCAGGGCAAAATTATTTTTAAGTATAGTATTCAGACTGGATTTTTCTATTTTTTTCACAAAGGAAACCGGGGCGCATTCCGGATCCGGGTTTTCAAGGTTCAATGTGGGAATCAGTTCCTGGCGCTTGAACATTTCAAGGGCAATTATTGTTTCAAGGGCCCCTGCTGCCCCCAGGGTATGTCCAATATGACCCTTGAAAGAACTCACGGGGATTTTGGAGCCGAAGACCTGATGTATGGCCTGGGATTCGGCAATGTCCCCCTGTATAGTCCCGGTTGCATGGGCGTTGACGTAATCGATGTCATCGGTTGACACTTCGGCCTCGCCGATTGCGTTGCGAATGGCATGAGCCATGGAATCCGCGTGGGGATTGGCGATATGATTGCAGTCGTTTACATGCCCGAAACCCAAGACCTCGCAATATATTCTGGCGCCGCGGCTCTGGGCTGATTCAAGACTTTCCAGGACCAGTATGCCGGATCCTCCTCCACAAACCACCCCGTCTCGCAGCACGTCAAAGGGCCTGGGAGTGGTTTGGGGGGTATCAAGTTGTCTTGAGGCTGCTTTGACAACATCGAAAACCATGGTCACACTGTGATGCACTTCGTCTGCTCCGCCGCAGAGGACCGCTTTCTGTCGGCCGCTTTTAACCAGCATGTAGCCAAGGCCCAGGGCCTGGGATGCCGAAGTGCAGGCGCTGACCGGCGACCACTGTTCGCCGGCGATGCCTAAAGCGAGGCAGACGTTTGCGGCGCAGGAATGCCCCATTATTTTAAAAAAAACTCCGGATTTAATCTCTTCAATAGTTTCGTCCGGCAGAAATTTCCTGTAAAAATCTTCGTATGCCTGGGGGCTGCCTGTGGTTGAACCGATTGCCGCACCCACCGCTCCTGATTGCAGAAAATTTTCAGAAATCGCGGCATCGCCAACCGCTTCCTGTGCTGCCAGGGTGGCGTAGATCGCCATGTCCCCCATGGTGCGGCGCAGGCCCCGCGGCAGGTAATCTTTTGGGTCAAATACAGGCACCGGAGCGGCAAGAAAAGAATACATGCCCCGGATTTTCCGCCATTCGTCAATTAATCGAACCGCGGATCGGTTTTCCCATACCCCCTCAGTAAGCTGTTTGGTGCCGATCCCAAAAGGGGAAACTGCGCCGCGCCCGGTTATGACTACCCGATTTACCGACATGTTCTTACTTCATCCCATAACTTTTCAAGGCCAAGTATTTCTCCGGCAGTAACAAACCCTGCAAGGGATGACCCCATCACTCCATTCATCAAGGTGCTCTGGCCGCTGAGATAGAGTCCGGGCAGGCGGGTGCGGGCGCCGGTGATGAACTGGTCCATGCTGTGCAGTACGCCGTACACCGAGCCCTCTGGGGCCCCGAGTTCATCCTGGAAGGTGAGGGGCGAACCCGCAGCCAGAGGTGTTATGTCACCAATGGCGCCCCAGGCGGTTTTAGCCTTGGAAATCATCTGTTGGGTTGCCTGCTCCTTCCAATTCGCATAAGCGTACGATCTGGTTTTTTTCCCGTTAAGCTGGAATTGTTCGGTCTCGCTCCAATCCGCCGGTCTCATGAGGATTACACTCTTTGATGCTCCGGAAAGGTCTGCATCCGTGTCTCTCATCCCGGGTGCGGTGAGCATCAGTGAACTGTCGGCCGGATTATTCCTGTCCACAGTCAGTGAATCGAAGCCTTTGGCGATGTTGTAGTAATTCTCCCAGCAAAGCTCATTGGTATTGACAGCGTCATTCAGCATGCCAAAAACTGCGAACATCGAACCGGTGTTTTTTAATTCTTTAAGCCGGGTGACAAAGATTGGCCGGAAAATTTCATGCGGGACAATATCCAGAAGCGATGTGGGGTGTCCGGTAAAGATTACATTGGAGGAAAGTAATTCTCCTTCCCTGGTCTTAACTCCCGCAACAGCATTATTATTGATCAGTATTTCTTCGGCTGCGCAGCCGGTCTTTATTTCAACCCCGTATTTTTCAAGCACCGGGATAAAAGCGTCAACTATCCCCTGGCCGCCGTTGTCAACGGCATAGGCGCCGGAATAATATCCGTGGGCAACCATGGCATGAATGCCAATGCTGACGTTTGCGGGCGGTACGCCATGAAGAAAAGCCGGCAGAGACAAAACAGCATGGAGAGCGGGATCACGGGTAAAGGAGCCGAGGGCTTCTGCAAACCCTCTTCCCATGGGGGCGATATGGCCACGCAGAAAAGGGGTGATCGGGATATCCAGGTTGTAAAAAGGAATGTCCTTGCAGATATCTTTGAGCGTTTCCAGATAACCGGCAATTCCTGTGGCTTCTTCGGGAAATTTCCTTTGAAGCTCATCCTTGAGTCGTTCGTAAGAAAAAAAACATCTTACGGTTTTGTCGGTCTCTTTAATCGTGACACAATCGCACCCCTCCGCAGGGAATTGCTGTGTCGTAAGGCGCGGCAAAACGCCGATATACTCCCAGAGTACGTTGAGTATTTCTCCTGGGCCAAGGCCGCCCGTGTAATGGAAGCCAACATCAAAGGGGACGCCCTGCCGTTTAAATCGTCTTAAGGCGCCACCGGGTTTCCTGTTTTTTTCAAGTATTACGACCTTGCATCCCTTCTTGGCGAGAAGAGCCGCAGAGGTCAGTCCGCTGATGCCGCTGCCGATAACAATGGCATCGTTGTTCAGCGAATTATTTTTATGATCAAGCATGCATTTGTACCACCAAATCCAGCGGCGTTTAAAAGTAAATTTGAAACGCATAGATTACTGGTTTCCAAAGGAAAACGCAAGTTTTTTGCCGAAGAATCAGGGAATTTGAGGTTGGGGTTTCCGGCGACAAAACCCCCATGCGCCATGAGCAGGCCGTATACAGCCTGGGATGCCCCTGCCATCCAGAATTCATGGCCGCTGAGACCTTTCACCGCAGTGATCATCGGCCCGGTTTTTCCCGTATCTGTGTCGAATATTTTCCGCAGGGCAAGGGCTTCGGCCTGGTCGCCGGTGGGAGTGGATGTCGCGTGGGCCAGGACAAGGTCGATATCATCAGGCGCAAGGCCGGACTCGGTGATGGCCTGGTGCATGGCTCTTTCCAGTCCTTCTCCGCTTGGTACAACAATATGATGGCCGTCGGAAGTGTTGGCATAGCTTAAAACCTCGCCAAGGATGTTTGCTCCCCGTTTTGCCGCGGTATCATACTCTTCCAGAATCAATGCCGCCGCGCCGCCGCTTGGCACCAGGCCATCCCGGCCCTGATCAAAGGGGCGGGAGGCTGATTGCGGGTCGTCTTCTCTGCGGGAAAAAGCTCCCAGGGCGTCAAAGCTGCACATGGACTGCCAGGATATTTCCTGCGCGCCGCCGCAGATCATTCTGTCCTGTCTGCCGTATGCAATGAGTTCAGCGGCCTGGCCGATTGCCATTGCGCCGCTGGCGCAGGCGCCGCTTACCGTCCAGGACATGCCGTGAATGCCGAGCAGGGTGCTGAAATTGAGGGTGATCGTGCTGGTGAGCAGTCTGAAGATATGGCCGCTGCCGATGGTCGCGGTTTCGTGGTCAGCGCGGAGGGTATCCACCTGTTCAACCGCGGTGACCGTTGAGGAGTCGTTGCCGAAGATCAGGCCGGTGCGTTCGTCGCCATTGAGATCTTTCGGATCAATACCAGCCTGGTCCAAGGCCTGGGTGACTGCGGCCCAGGCCCAGAGGCCGAATTCAGGAAGGGTTTTTCTGGCTTTTCTGTTGAGATATTCTTTTTCGTTGAAGCCGGAGATAACACCGCTCAGGCCGCTTTGGAACCCGAGTTTTTTTCTCTCGGGCAGGAGCTTTATGCCGCTTACTCCCTCCCGGAGTGATTGTTGTACATCTTCCCGTGTGAGTCCCAGGCAGGAGATAATCCCGATTCCGGTAATGGCGACTCTT
>JAHJJF010000104.1 GCA_018823135.1 Pseudomonadota bacterium | reverse complement strand
GGTGCCCTTGGGGATGGTGTAAGCTTTGTCGGCAATGCATTTTTAATGCGGAGTAACGGCACAACTAACCAGGATGGCGCTGTTTATCTTTATGTGCCGGATGCTGACCCGACAAAAATGCGTGTAGCACCATTTACTGTAATCGTCGACAGTAATGGTCGGCTTCGACTTATGCGATGGCGAGATGGTGTTTGGGAGTAAACAGGACTTAATGCTAATTGGTTCGGTTAACCTTATGAGTTGCTTGAAATTACACAGAAGAATTGTTGAGGCAGACAACGGGTTTTCACTTGTTGAGCTGATGGTTGCCATGTTTTTGACTTTTATAGCAACGGCCGGCATCTATAAAAGTTATATTTCCTTTACCGTTACCACGGAGACCCAGGAACAACGCGTGGAAATGCAGCAGGATCTGAGAATTGCCCTGAATGCCATGGCCAAGGAAATCAGGAAAGCGGGGTATGATCCAACGGATAATGCTGATTCCGCCATAGAGACTGCGGATTTGGGTGTGATCGAATTTACCATGGATTTGAATGAAGATGAAGACAACACAGATAATGATGTTGATCTGAACGATAATGCGATTTTGGATGGAAATGAAATGTACGCTGACGAAAGAGTACGGTATTTCTTGAGTGGCTCCGATTTAATGAGGCAAGACGTTAATGCCGGCACCAATCAAATCGTTATTTCCAATGTGAGCGCACTCCAGTTTCGCTATTTTGTCGAGGATGGGGTGACTCCTGCAGATACGGCAACTGCCGAAGACAGAGAAGAGATACGGGTGGTGCAGATTGCCCTGGTTGTCGAGACGACAAAAAATGATTTTTCGTATACCGACTTGACAACATACATCGACCCCCTTGGAAATATTGTTTTAGCAGCTCAAAATGACAACAAGCAGAGAAAGATGATCGTCAAACGGGTCAGTTGCCGTAATATGGGGCTGGATTAGAAAATACAGAGATGAAAGGTTTATGAACAGCACTGAAAAAGGGTTTTCAATACTGGAGGTTCTACTCGGCATAGCGATTTTCATGATCGGCATGCTGGGGGTTGCCATGCTGCAGATTTCTTCGATTAAAGGCAATACCTTTTCTGGAAACATCTCCGAGGCAATATCTATTGCTACAAGCAAGCTTGAAGAGTTGATGGCCAGGCCTTATGACGATGCGGAGCTTGTGGATACCAACGGTGACGGTGGAACAGCCGCTGATGCCAACAGCGACGGGGCGGATGACGATAATGATGATGATGATGCTCCTCCCCTGGGTCCGGATGTTCTTGCTGGAGACGGAGTGGTGAATTTTGGGCTGGATCAGGGGTTGGCCAGCCTTGCTGACCGGGATCACCCTGTTGCCGCTCCAGTTGGTCAGGGCACCCACAATAAGTATCGGGTTTTCTGGAATATCTCCGAGGACTCGGTTGTTGAAAATACCAAAACAATTAAAGTACATGTGATCTGGAATGTGAAGGGCCAAAGCCAGACAGTGAACATGCAGGGTGTGATGGCTGAAAGGTGAATGAAATGTTGAGAGTGCTGCAGAATGAAAAAGGTTCGGTCCTTAACATTGCTTTACTGGTTCTATTGACCCTGACCCTGATTGTTATCTACATGAGTCAGACAACTACAACCGAAATTGAAATAGCTGCCAACGAAAAATTTTATAATATGTCGTTCTATAATGCTGATGCAGGGGTGTATGCAAGTGGCAAAACTATTGATATGGCCTATGATTTGTTAAGAGTCCCGACAATTCCTTCAACGGCCGTGCCGCCGTTATTGGCAGAAATTCCAGCGTTTACTCTGCTAGACAACAATTTTTATAATGAAATGCACGGCTGGGGCCCGGTTGATTCTGATACAAATCCTGTAAGCAACCCGGAAATAGTCTTTACCCTTGATGTGGAAGGAAGAAATATCATCCAGGCCAATATCTGGAGAAAGGAAATCACGCCTGCTTCGGGATCATCTTCCGGTGCTGAATTCGCTTCAGGCGGCTCTTCAGGGGGCGCACCAACCACCTTTACTATTCTTGGTGTAAATTCGGTGGGCTATGCTCCTAAAAATGCATCCACAAGAATCAGTGCCGGGTATGCTGCTGTTAATTAAGAAAAGAGGGGTGGAGTAATGAGAAATAAGGTGTTGTTGCTGTTACTTGTAACTGTTCTTTCTTTGCATTCAGTCAGGGCTTTTGCCGCATCACCCTCAGCTGAGCCTGATATTGCGGATTATACCGCTCCTCCCACTTTCATGATAAATTCGATCGAGCCTAATATCATGATCATCCTGGATAATTCAGGGAGTATGAACTATAACGCCTATGGAATCTGGCCCGGGAATGGCAAGCTTGTGACGGGTAATTCTTTCACAGGTTCGCCGTATGATACGAATACGCATTTCGACGTCAGGGTTTCAGACTCAAGAGACGATGCCGAGGAAAGTTCCGGGAGCGCCTATTATGCGACTGGAGACTTATATCTGGGCCGCTGGGATGATGCAAGGCCCACCTATGTCGGCATCCGGTTTCAGAATGTTGCTATTCCGCAAGGGGTTAAGGTGCAGAGGGCTTATATCGAATTTAATGTAAATTCTCCAAAGATACCACCCTATGATGGGAAGATTTTTCTGAAGATTCAGGGCGAGGATGTTGATGATGCAGCCCAGTATTCTGCAGTGGCAAACGGTATTTCCGGTCGAGCCAAAACGAAAACTGCCGTGCCCTGGAGCAATTCTACATCACCTGATCTTGAACCGTGGGGCCCTGCCAACGAGAAGCAGGAGACTGCGGATATTGCTTCAATTGTTCAGGAAATACTGGATAGAGACGGATGGGCAAGCGGTAATGCGATAAATTTTATAATCAGCTATCATACAGGGATGGGTTCAAAAAATAGAAGGGATGCTACTGCATATGATGGGGATCCTGCCAACGCCCCTTTACTGCATATTGAATACACATCCGACGAAATTCAAGAGTATTATGGGTATTTTAATCCGAACTGGTTCTATACATATTCCAGCAACAAGTTTATCCACAAATATGAGAAAGTCTGTCGGATAGAGACCAATAAAGATGTTTATTACAGTATTGATTATGGCGAGTCCTGCAATGAACCGGGAATAATCCTTGCTGACGATGAACACATTAAATCCGCCCGCTATGATTATGACAAGTCATGTACGGTTCAGACGGATCCCGTTCCCGATGCATGGTATGTCGCGGATACCAGCGGAGTGAAGAAATGTTTAACTGATGCGGATATCAGCAGCGCGGGGGAAAGTCTCTGGGACGGCAACTGGATGAACTGGGTATCCATGCGTAGGATCGACGTGGCCCGGAAGGTGTTGATGGGAGGCCTGGCAACATCGAGGACTGGTGGCGGCAATCAGACCCTGTTTGGCGAAAAGCCGGCCCAGACTGACAGGGTGTTCTGGAAACAGTTTGACAGTTCGACTAGTCCTGCTCTTACGCCATATGACGGGAAGTACAAATATAAATTACAAGAAGGCTATATCTATGTTTTTGATGCCTTCGATACTCAAAAGGCAAAATTGACTCTGGGTGTGGAAGCAGATGAGGCTTACGAGAGTTGGGAGTTTGTTGATGGAAATATATCCGGGGTGCTCCAGAAGTTCGGTGATCGGGCGGAATGGGGCAACGAGTTTTTCTATTACGGATCAGGCAAGGATCAGGAAGGGGGGAAAATTTCAAACCGGATTGGAACAAACCTGACAACACTTATTACTGATCTGCAGAATACCGGCGCGGATACCTGGACTCCTCTTGCCGAGGCATATTATGTTG
This sequence comes from Pseudomonadota bacterium, assembly GCA_018823135.1. Classification (NCBI taxonomy): domain Bacteria; kingdom Pseudomonadati; phylum Pseudomonadota; species Pseudomonadota bacterium. Next base: position 1,025 of record JAHJJF010000104.1, on the reverse strand, counting down.
CAATGCAGTATTTTAAGCAGGAAAAGCCTGATGCAAGCCTCGGATACTCGAACAGTGCCATAGGCGCTGTAAATAATACCAATGACCCCTTTTATAGGGATGCCGAGTTTGTCAGCTGTCCGAAAAATTTTGTTCTTATGCTTACTGACGGCTCCTCCACGGAAGATAAAAATATCCCTGCTTTTCTAAAGAATTATGACGGCGACAATCATGAAGACTCTTCCCATGCAGATTATCGGTCATATGGGGACAATGGTAGTGATTATCTTGATGATATTGCACTCTATGGCCGGACCAATGATCTTCGCGTCGACCTGGAAGGAAATCAGAATTTAATTTTTTTCCCCGTTTATGCCTTTGGCGATGATGCCAATGCCAGAAAACTTCTAAAGGATGCAGCGCGAAATGGCGGGTTTGTCGATAAAAACGCCAACAACCGGCCGGATGGTGATTATACGGATTCCGATGCTGAGCGTCTGGAGTGGGACACCGATGGTGACGGCATCCCTGATACCTATTTTGAAGCCAAGGACGGCAAGGTGCTCAGGAAGGCTCTTGAGAAAGCAATTAACGCCATGCTGGAAAGGGCCTCTTCCGGTACCGCGGTTTCCGTTCTTGCAACATCATCCGAAGGCGAAGGAAATGTTGTTCAGGCCTATTTCAAACCTACGATAAAAACCGGAGATGATGAAGCCAGGTGGGTCGGCTATCTCCAGTCCGTATGGCTGGACAGCAAAGGAAATCTTCGCGAGGACACAATAGCGGATAAAGCTCTTAAGATTGCCGAGGACAAGGTCTTGAGTTACACCGTTGCCGCAGATGGCAACACAGAGGTTTACAAGTATGCCGTGAGTGAGAGCCATCCTTACCCGGATTTTGAAAGCGATGTGCCTGATGTTGTCGCCATGGAGGATATTGTTCCCTTGTGGGAGGCAGGCGTTATGCTTGCCGCCAGAAATCTTGACGCTTTCCCGCGAACGATTTTTACCTATATAGATGATGCGGCGGTTCCTAAAGATATAGCC
>JAHJJF010000103.1 GCA_018823135.1 Pseudomonadota bacterium | reverse complement strand
TTGTCTCCCCGGTTTCCGGATGCAGAAACTCCAGGTAGGAGGCGTGCAGCAGGAGTTGGTCGCCATCCCGGCCGGTACCGTAAAGCTGGTCGCCGACTATGGGGAAACCAATGCCTTTCTCATGGGAGGCGTGCAAACGCAGCTGGTGGGTGCGACCGGTGAGGGGGGTAAATTCAATGCGTGTCCTGCTTCCTTCCGTGGCGATTTTTCGCCAGCGGCTGACCCCGATCTTGCCATGCACCGGATCATAAACCTGATAAGGTCGATTGTCCGGATCCAGTCTGAATGGCAATTGAATCTCCCCTGAATCCTGTGTAACCAGCCCCTCAACCAGGGCGATGTAACGCTTTTTTATCAGGCGATTTTCAAACTGCATGGAAAGATGCCGATGCGCCTTCCTGGTAAGGGCCAGCACCATGATGCCGGAAGTATGCATGTCAAGACGGTGTGCCGCTGGCTGGGGGATGCATTCGGGATAGAGCTTTTTCACCCGGCTCTCCACACAGTCCTGCTTGTCCGGACCACGTCCGGGAACCGCGAGCAGCCCGCCGGTTTTTTCAACCATAACGATGTGCGTATCGCTATAGATGATTTTCATTTGTCCAATCATTCCAGGCCACACAGGAGAAAACCCAGAATCGGTTGACACTTGCCGGCACAGGACGGGTAAAATCTCCGATGCAGCCGGCTGCTGGATTTGTTTTCCCTGCCCCAGTAGAATTCCGCCAGGCCGAGGGGGATCAGGCCGCTTCGGGCCGCATGGTTGAACAGCTTTGGGGCACAGCAATCGCCGGTGCCGGTGGGGATACCGTTTTGCCCGATAAAGACATCCTTGAGGGGCCGAGATTCACCGTGGAAATTGGTGAGGGTGTAAAGGGCGTGGATGTCTTTCATCAGTTGTTGTGATAACTCGCGGCGTTGCAGGACAATGTTTGCACGTCTGGCCGGGTCGGTGTCCGGACGATCAATTTCTTTGCCAAGGGTCTTGATCTCTTTTTCAACATCATGGCTGATCCGGTGCCATTGGCGCACATCAAAGAGCGGCGGCGCCCAGCCTTCCACCACCCAGGCGCCGTCGAACTGACCGGAAAAGGCTTTGAGGTTTACCTTAGAACCCTTCTGGTTCCGACACGCCAGAATGCCGAACATCTGTCCTCGTGCCTCGCCAAAGAGGTAATCCGTGGAGAAATGGGGATTTGCCTCTGCATCCGGTACGGTGAGATCAATGCGCTTCTTTTCCTCCAGTACCTCCATGAGCTCCAGGCAGTAATCACGGGCCGGCCCTTCTGCTATGGTATGCTCCTGGCCGCATTTCCGGCAATAGCCTGAACAGGATGGGATTTGCTCGGCGATCTGTTGTTGAGGCGTCGCACCGAGTGATATTCTGCGTTCGCCCTTTATTTCTTTACTCCTCATCCAGATCCTTCAGGCGGGACTGCAGCAGTGTAATGCAGTTCCCGAGGCGTTGCACCCCTGCCTGGTTATCCTTGTTCTCATAATAGAGTTGCCCCAGTTCCAGGGACTCCTTTGCCTGCAGCAGGAGGCTACGCTGCACTTTCACCGACTTGACGCTCCAGGCCTCGCAGCATTCCCGGGCCTGCTCTTCATTCCGTATTTCCATGGTCTTCTTTTCTCTCTTGGTCTTTTTTCAATATTATTAACCTTTGTATCTACTGTCCATCAGGGCAGATTTCTTGACGGGTTAAGTTGCAGCTTATTGGCAGATCCTCATCCTTCTGACAAACAGGTCATGGCAAACCGGTGATTTGTTTATTCGAAATCATCCTTCTTGTCAATGTGGCAGATATGCGCCTTGGGGAAAGACCCGATGTTCAGTTAAATCAGAATCAATTCAAGGCCTGTTTATCGACAATACATTTCTATTGACTATTTCTAAAGCAGAGGTATATATGCGCATCTTCCTGCTTTGCTGAAAAAAATCAGCAATTCACGGACCACGGGCGACTTCCCACGGTCCGTGCATTCCAGGCTGCCTGCAGCTAAGGAATTTAACAAGAGTTTTTTATCGGGTCAACGCAATGTGGCCTTACCTTTATATGATATATAACGATATTCCAGAGTGCCTGTTCTGGAAAGAGCACCCATACAGGTGTGCGCTTCACATCAAGCCGTTTCTTTACACCCCTCAGTTTTACCTCCCCTAGTTTTATTTAAACTTTGCCGGACTCCGGCTCCGTTACGCCTTGGCCGGACTGTTTCTTGTCGTTGTAAACCCTCCTGCTTCAGCTGATAAGGCGATTAATGTTCCGGCCGGCATAAAGAATTTCTATTGATCAAAATGCGGATCAAACATCCTGTTCGATCCGCTCACAACCAAGCAGTTATGGAGGATATGCAGTGAAAAAGCAGATTAGGTTTATTGTTGTGGCTCTGATGTTTGTTGCAGGTATCACGGGATGTTCGAAACAGCCAGTCGAAGAAATAAGCTCTTCCCGTGCCGCAGTGGAAACTGTGGCCCAGGAGAGTGCCGGGATCTATGCCGCGCAGGAACTCCGGACTTTGCAGGCTGATCTGGCAGCGGCGCTGGATGAAGTCAAGGTGCAGGATGGAAAAATGTTGAAAAACTATGATAATGCCAAACAGCTGCTTGCCAAGGTGATGAGCGATTCCGAGCAGGTCAGATCTGTTGTCGCTACCAGCAAGGAACAGGCGCGGTTGAATTCCATCGACGCCCTCCAGGGTGCGCAGGCTTCCCTTGCCGAGGCTAAAAACGCCCTTGCCATTGCTCCAAAAGGAAAAGGCAGTCGCGCTGATATCGAGGCCATGGGTGCAGACCTCAACGGTCTTGAAGAATCAATGTATACCATTCAGCCCTTGATTGATGCCGGTGAATATGCCGGTGCAACTGAAAAGGCTGGCATCGTTTCCCAGAAGGCCAATGAAATTTCCTCCCAGGTGAAACTGGCCATGGAGAAGGTCGCCAAGGAGAATGCCGAAAAAGAAATGCTTGCCAAGCTGAGGGCAAAGAGCGCCAGCGCCAAAAAGGTAAAGAAATAAGTCTGGTTCTGCGTAAATGCCGCATCAAATTCTGGCGTTGATTTTCTGCCTGCCATTTTTTTTACTGGAAGGCTGCAACCGGCCGCCTGTCCCTCCGGAGGTCTACCTGGTGGAAATCCAGGAGAAGGATCTCTGGAGGGATGGAGCGGACGTTTATGCTGCCGCGGAATTTATTACCTATCGGGCAAAACTGCGTGAGTGCAGGGAAATGCTCGCTGCGGAAAGGGCGCGTTTTATCTGGTTCGTGAACTATGAATCGCTTCGGAAGGAATTCAGCGCGCTGTATAACCGCGGACAGTTGATCAGCATGGAAACCTCAAGCGAGCAGGAGCGAAGGACCGGCGTTGTGACCGAGGCCATTGCTTCCCGTGAACAGAGACTTGAAGCCCTGGCGGCACTGGCCGACTCCATCAACGAGGGACGAGTCGCGCGCAGGTTTCTGACGCGAGTCGAAGTCCTGCTCTCTGTGTCGCGGACCATGCTGCTGCAGCAAAAACATGACGAGGCCATGCTTCGGCTCGGCGATGCCGATCCTTATCTGCAACAGGCCGAGGATGCCCTGCGCCGGGTCGCAGGCCGCTATGCCGACAGAAAACAGATTGAGCACTGGCGGCGTCTTGTGGCGACGGCAAAACAGGGTTCTCAGAAAAACAGCGGCATTTCCATCCTGGTAAGTAAACTCGACAGGAGGCTCATTGTCCTCAAAAACGGTGCTGAAATCAGGAGATATCGCGTTGGTCTGGGTCGGAATGGACTGAAGGACAAACTCTACTCCGGGGATCAGGCTACTCCGGAAGGGCATTACCGCGTCGTAAAAAAGAATGATGAAAGCCGGTTTTATAAGGCGTTGCTCATCAATTATCCAAACGCTGAGGATATGAAGCGGTTCGCCTCTGCAAGAAAAAAGGGCTTGGTCCCGGAAAAATCGGGCATCGGCAGCCTCCTTGAAATACACGGGGGGGGGAAAGACGGAATTACCGATGGATGCGTATCCCTGGACAACTCCGATATGGCGGAGTTGTTTGACATGGCCGAGACCGGTACGCCAATTACCATCGTCGGTGTTACTGATTATGAAAATATCGTTTCCATTGCTCTGGGCAAATAAGACTAAAATACTCCTGTTCGGCGCGGTCATGCTGGCAGGTGGGGCATTATTTTTTTTCGGTTTTCCGAAAATCCCGGATGGCAATGCGGGGATTGCCGCGCCCGCTCCCACAAAAGCAAAGAATAGAAAAGGTGACGATGTTGCAGCGCTCAGGAAAAAGCTGAACGCCTTGTCTCCTCAGGGAATTCACGTGGTTATCGATACGGGGCAAAACCTCCTCTTCATCAGAAAAGGAGAGCAAACCCTTCACCGGGCGCTGGTTTCCACAGGCAGCGGCAACGTGCTTCAGGATCCTTCCGGGGAAAGAAAGTGGATCTTTGACACCCCCCGCGGCGTTTTCTCCGTTGGTTCAAAAACCCGTAAACCTTACTGGGTCAAACCTGACTGGGCGTTTATCGAGGAGGGTGAAGCAATTCCCAAGTCATACAATGACCGTATTGAAGCCGGAGGACTCGGTGAATATGCTGTTGGTATCGGCAACGGCTATTTTATTCACGGGACTCTTTATACCCGGCTCCTGGGCAGGAATGTCACGCACGGATGTATCCGGATGGCTGACGAGGATCTCAAACGCCTCTACCAAACCGTGCCCATCGGCGCAAAGGTAATGATATTCTGATGGCATCCTTGTTTACTCTTCTGCTTTTTCTTCTGGCCTTTTCCTTTCCGGAGTCGGCAAACAGTCTGGCCGATATCCGAAAGGACGAAAAACAACAACTTGAAATAGAACTCGCACTGGCAAAAAAGGATCGGATTTACGCCGTGTTCGACCTTCGCGGCAAGAAGATCCAGCTCAAGGCTAAAAGCTTGCAGCTGCAATCGTTTCCCATAAACAATATTCGGTTCAGGGGCGACGCTTTGGGTGTCGAGCTGATTAATTTTGAGAGAAAAGAATCCTTTCAGGCGCCGGAGCGACGCGAAATTCGTCCCGGAGGAAAAAACGCTGGCGACAAGGTTATGGCCCTGGAACTTGCCCACATGCCAACGCATTTTATCATGCATTTCAAGGAAGGTATTGAACTGACGGTGGTTGCTGATTCTCCCGACGCCGGTCTCGCCCGCCACATGCACCGCTGGGCCTGGGAGTTAACCGCCCGACTGCCGAAAATCATCAGGGGCGGAGATAAAAGGCGCCTTGTTAATGTTATGTTGCTGATGGAACCCTCTGCCGCCCGGGCGCTTTACTGGTATGTCTCTGAAAACGCCGAGGCGCTCATCATTCCCGGCGGTTGAAAGTGACCCTGCAACCCTGCATTAATCCTTTTCTCCCTGAATTGTTGCGTTGTTGAATGGATCATGGACAGCATGGATTAGATCACTGAAATATCAGTATTTGATTCCCTTTTCCACCAGATATTCGCAGAGGGTTTTTATCATGAAATCAGTGGGAACATGGTCATTATGAAACACCATGTGATAGAGATAGGGATCATTGACTGATGATCCGGTGAAATCCTTTACAAAATTGTCACTGGCCGACTGCTTCTCCTTGAGATGCTTTTGCGCTTCTTCCCTGCCGAGCCCGTAATATTCCATGATTTTTCCGGTTCTGAACTCCTCGCTGCCGATGATCCTCACATGGACTCCTGTGTAGCGCTCGGGATTTAAATCGCTGGTGATAATCTGTGCCGCCGATCCTACAATAATGCAGTTCCCCAGCTCCACCAGTTTGAGGTAAAGTTTCTGCATCTTCTCAAAAGTCTGGGAATGTGGTGACTTCATGAAATCAGGCACATAATTATCAATGAATTGATAGGAGAAACCATACCGCATTTCGCTGAGTTCATGAATGAACTTGGAATCGAATTCATCGTCTTCGATGAGCTTTTCTATGATGGGTCGTGTGAAAATCATCCATGGTGCTGACCGTTTGTTGAGACAGTCACGGAGTTCCTCTGCAATGGGATAGGCCTCGCATCCATACTCACGGGAGATTGTCACGAAATGGCTGTGCCCTTGTTTTTTTATGGATTTTGCCCGTTGGTTCAGCCAGGCATGAATCTCGTCGATGTCAAACTCGGGGGAGTATGGATTTTGGGATTTCGGCATTAATTTCCCTCCAGGGAAAAAGCATTGGAGAAGAGTTCTCAAGTCACTAATATAAAATAAACAGATAGAGCAATATATTTCAAGTATTCATGACACCGGACCTGCGACCAGATAGCCATTTAAGAGTAACCGAATTGCAATATTTGCGATTAATCATGGACATAATCGTCACAATGGTATAAAGAACTACTCCCTTCTATCAGCCTGCATTTCTCACAAGCGGTCTGCTACGAAAATGACAGTCAAACCCCCATCAATCGACCCCTTTAGCAAAGCAGCAGGAGTTCCACAGATGAAAATCGGAATTGTCGGTTTGCCAAACGTTGGCAAATCAACCTTGTTTAACGCCCTCACCAGAGCCGGTGCTGAGGCCAGTAATTACCCTTTCTGTACCATTGAGCCCAATATCGGCATTGTCGCGGTCCCGGATCATCGTCTTACTGTTCTGGCCAACCTTGGCAGGTCAAATAAAATTATCCCCACCACCATCGAATTTGTCGATATTGCAGGCCTTGTCAAGGGTGCGTCTCAGGGTGAAGGGCTGGGTAATATGTTTCTCGCCCACATCCGCAGCGTGGAAGCCATTGCCCATGTGGTCCGCTGCTATGATGATGAAAACGTCACTCATGTTCATGGCAAAATAGACCCGGTTGCAGATGTGGAGACCATTAATCTGGAGCTGATCCTCTCTGATCTCGAACTGGTTGAAAAGCGGATCTACAGTGAGGAAAAAAAGGCGCGCGGTCAGGATAGGGACGCAATAATAAAACTTGCCGGCCTGGTGAAAATAAAGGCTGTTCTTGAAGATGAAAAACCGGCCAGAGCGGCTGTGCTCAATGACCGGGAGAACGAGTTGCTTGATCGGGAGCTCCAGCTGCTCACCAATAAAAAGGTGATCTATGTTGCCAATGTCAGCGAGGACGATCTCAGTGCCGAGGGCGATAACCCCTATGTGCAGAAATTGCGGGCCTATGCGGATTCCCATGGCGATGGCCTGGTTACCGTCTCTGCAAAGATTGAATCGGAACTCTCTGAAATGGATGAAGAGGAAGTAGCAGTCTTTCTGGGGGAATTGGGAATCAAAGAATCCGGACTTGCCCGTCTTACCCGTGAGGCCTATTCCCTGTTGAATCTTATGTCATTTCTTACCACCGGTGAAAAAGAAACCCGGGCCTGGACTGTGCCGCAGGGCACCAGGGCTCCCCAGGCGGCGGCCGTCATTCACTCCGATTTTGAAAAACATTTTATCCGCGCTGAAGTGGTCCCCTATGAAGATCTCGTTGCCGTCGGCTCCTGGGCCATAGCCAGAAATCAGGGCAAGCTCAGGACAGAGGGCAAGGATTATATTTTCAAGGATGGTGATGTAACGGTATTTCTGACCAGTGCCTGATGGAGTGCTAGTTGTATCTGCAGGGGGCGACGATTTTTATTTTTGAAACTTGTCGCCTTATCTCCTGAAAACTCTTTTCTCTGCCATCCAAACATGAGAAGTGGGTCTCGCTTGAAACAGCAGATATTTCGAGCGATTTCCTTTTTCTTTCCCTCCACGTGACCCAGTATTTTCTTGAATTCATTTCATTCGGTACTCATTACATTGGCTCCTTTTTTTCAGGAAGTATAAAAAAGTTGCTAACTACCCTGAAATATTATAAAAGATAAAAGTTGCATGCTTTTTGAGAATGGTGGGCAAGATAGTCTTGCAGGCTGACAGATACTGTGTAAATGTTTTTGTTCGATAGGTTTAACTCAGATAATTCATGACGATTTCTACCGAAAACCCTGAAGGCAATACTCTGCGGAAACACATCGGCAAAGATCTTTCTTCGGGCGATGCATTTGCGATCCTCCGTCAATTAGCCAGCGCCCTTGTTTATGTTCATCAACAGGGTTTTGTTCATGGTCATATCAGGCCTGAAAACGTCACATTTCAGGAATCCGGAGCAACAACTCTTTCCAATTTCGAAATTTCCCGTTCAAAAAAATCATCTCATAGCGGCAACGGTTCGGGTGCCCAGGACCCTTACATGAGTCCGGAACAGGCTCATGGGTCGGAGATTGACGCCAGGTCTGATCTTTACAGTCTTGGTGTGGTCTTTTATGAGATGCTGACCAGGAAGCTTCCACCGTTAAGCCCGGAATCATCTCTTATTTCATTCCCTGATCTGCCGGTAATGTTGATCCAGTATCAGTCCCTGCTTGACCAGCTTCTGGCCGTTGATCCTGGCCGCAGATTCCAGAATGCCGGGACTCTGCTGGAGGCAATAGATCAGATTGAGGCAGGTTTTTTTCTGCCCCCCATGGACTCAGGCACTGAAGATGTTTTAGGACTTTCCGCCACAGAAGAGCAACCTCCGGAACCATTAATTGTTGACGAGGTTCAACCAGTCCATTCTGTTCAGGAACAGGAATCTCCCTTGTCGACCAATGTTGAAGAGAAGGTTTCCGGTGCCTCTGCCGCAGAGGTGAGTGACCCGGAGCCATCAATTAAAGAGGTGAAAAAGAAAGATCCCCAACCCCAAAAAACAACAAAACCCAAGAAATCATCACAGCACTGGATTCTGATAGGTGTGGTCTTTCTTCTTTTTGTCGCGGTTGGAATTTATTGGGCGCCGATCCTCTTGGATCAGCAGAACAGCCCCGCAAAGAATATTCCGCTACCAGTAGTTATCCCGGCACATGAAAAGGAAGTTGAGAAAGTTTTCTCAATTGAAGATGCGCCAGTCATTGAAAATTCCTCAGAATTTGATGCATTCGCTACAGGGACAGTGACGTTATCGATCACTTCAGAACCTTCCGGAGCAAGAGTCTATCTGGACAAAAGGGAGTTGGGGGAGACGCCCTTTACTGGAAATGCTCTGCCTTCTGGAAAGTTTACTCTCCTGTTGCAGAAGAAGTATTTCCTCGATCTTACCAGGGAGGTGGAATTAGAAAAGGATCAGACAGTAGAGACAAATTACTCCCTTACGCCTGGAAAAGGCGGCATCAGAATAACCTCAACCCCTGAATCAGGGGTTGTTGCCCTTGATGGCAAACAAATAGAGGAACGTACCCCGCTGACACTAGAGGCAATCCCGGCAGGCATTCATACAATCAGCATCCATGCAGACAGGTATTATCCTGCTGAAAAGGAAGTTGAAATTCTCATCGACCAGACTGCTCATCTGGACATGAAACTCACCGGCGGCAATCTGGTTAAATACCAGGGAGATTGGGTTGAACCAGACGAGCGAGACCGGCTGATAGAAGCGCAGATCAAAAAGCTGGTGATTAAGGCTGAAAATGCCATGAACAAAGAGAAGTTTACCGAGGCGGAAAACTATCTTGAGGAGGCAGAGGCACTTAAGAATGATGATCCCGGGGTCGCCAGCGCATGGGTACTTCTAAGGAAACTGCAAAATGAGGCAGCTTCACGAGCTCTACTGGCCGGTGCAAAGGGGTTTGTCGTTGAAGGAATAGCGTTAGAAAAGGCATTGGAGTTTGTGCAGGCCCTGCAAAAGTATATGGCAGCGAAAGCGCTCATGCCGACTCTGGCCGGCCTTGATGAACTCATCACGAATGTTAAAGTCCGGATAGACGAAAAAGAAAAAGAACTGGCCCGGGAACGTCTCATGGCAAAACTTGTCGGAGACATGATTTTTGTCAAGGGCGGCTGTTTTAAAATGGGTGACACCTTTGACATTGGCAACCAGTTTGAAAAGCCGGTCCATAAAGTTTGCCTTGATGATTATTATATTGCAAAATACGAGGTGACCCAGGGGAATTGGCAGAGTGTTTTGGGGGACAACCCTTCCCATTTCAAAAATGGGGCCGATTTCCCAGTTGAGCGTGTTTCATGGGATGATGCGCAGAAATATCTTGAAAAGCTCAAAGGGTTGACGGGAAAAAAATTCCGATTACCCACCGAGGCTGAGTGGGAGTTTGCGGCACGGAGCCGCGGTATGAACCAGAAGTATTCCGGTGGTGATGATGTGGATGCCGTGGCGTGGTATATGGAAAACAGTAAAGGCCATACCTGGGAAGTAGGGACCAAAAATCCCAACCAGCTGGGAATTCATGATATGAGCGGCAATGTCTGGGAATGGTGCAGTGACTGGTACAGCGACACCTATTATGGAATAAGCCCCGGCAAAAATCCACAGGGCCCGACAACAGGCACGAGCCGAGTCGTTCGGGGAGGCAGCTGGTCCTACTATAGAGATAATGTCCGCGCCGCATATCGCGGCAGGTACATGCCGTATTTCAAATTTAAATATCTCGGATTCCGCCTTGCCCTGGATCCGGAATGATTGGTAAGTAAACAGAGCGAAGAGGGCAGGCCTGCATTATCGTATTATTCCCTGAAAACCTTCTTTTTATGCTATCCTGGATTATCCTGTTCCAGCCAATGATTTGCTCCCATATTTTTTATTTCAACTTGCAGTCATGAGTTAAAGCCGGCAATAAAATGACTCCGATCAGGTAAATAGATTATCGATGTAAGAAACGATTTGGAAAACCGCACCTTGATGATATCATGTCATTAAACAAAGTTGATGGACTCGTATTTATGCCCTGTGGGTAAAAATTCGCGGGAGCAAAAGTTCACCTCACAAAATCAACATGTTGCAACGCAAGTCGATGAAATCAGTCTGTTCGAAGTCTCATTGCATTCGCTATCTATAGATTTTATCAAAGTTTACTATTAATAATATCAGTCAAACATTTTGGAATCACTATGAAAAAAACATTTAAAATGACCCATCCAAAGATCAAGGTTCCAAGGCTTGTTGAAGCCATCAAATATGAAGTTAAAAAATATATAAAAAGAGAACGGCGAAAGACTCTCCCCCCCAACGTGGATTTTTGGGATTTTGACTGTCGGTTCGGTGTTGATCAAGCGAGCAGTGAGGTTATCCACGTCTCCGCCATCAATAAATTCATTTCTCAGGCTGAATCAGAGCAGCTTGAATCATTTTATTTGGAAATTCTCGCCAAGCCCGGTATTCGAACCAAAAAACCAAGAGAAGAAGAGGAATTGGAGTGAACCGGGGCTGATCTCAATTGTTCGATGAAGAGTTATCAGCTGTGATGTTTTGAAAATCAGGAGTTTCAGAAGCTATTGTCGGGATGCCGCTGAAGTTCATTGAAGCCGGGTCCATACAGGAGGAAAGATGAAGATTACCACCCTCGGTGCTGCAAAAACAGTCACAGGCTCGCAGCATATGATCGAAGTCAACGGCTTACGTTTTCTTCTCGATTGCGGCCTGTTTCAAGGCAAACGCAAAGAGGCCTTTGAGCTGAACCGGCAATGGCCCTGTGAAGGCAAGGATCTTGATGCAATTATTCTATCTCATGCCCATATGGATCATTCTGGCAACATCCCCTGCCGGGTAAAAAATGGTTTTCAGGGCGACATCATCTGCACTTCCGCCACCCGGGACCTTTGCGCCGTCATGCTGATGGACAGCGCCTTCATCCAGGAGAAGGATGTTGAGTATGTCAACCGCAAACGGCTGAAAGCCGGCAAGAATCTCTTTGAACCGCTGTACGGCAAAGAGGATGTGGTCAAGGCCATGGAGCACTTTATCGGGATCGGGTACAACCACAAACGGCAGATTCTGCCAGGAGTTGAGTTGACCCTGGTGGATGCCGGTCATATGCTGGGCAGCGCTCATGTGGTCCTGGATATTCAGGATGATGCCACCGGCAAACCGGTCAGGGTTGTTTTCAGCGGAGACATCGGCCGGCCAGGCATTCCGATTATTCGCGACCCGCAGCCGATTACCGAGGGAGCCGATATTCTGATTATCGAGAGCACATACGGCGACCGAACCCATGCGCCGTACCCCGAGTCTGAAAAGGAACTGAAGCGGATAGTCGATCAAACGACAAAGCGCGGAGGGTCTCTGCTGATCCCGGCCTTTGCCGTGGGCCGAACCCAGCAGATCGTCTACGCCCTGCATAAGCTTTTCAACGCCGGGGAACTGCCGTCATTGCCGATATATGTGGACAGCCCTCTGGCAACCAGGGTCACTGACATTTTTCGTCTGCACCCGGAGACCTATGACGCGGAGATCCGCAAGTTCATGCTTCAGGACAGCAATAATAACCCCTTTGGTTTCGAGACCATGCAATACACCGGTTCGATCGCGGAATCCAAGGAACTGAGTGCTTCAGACAAATCGGCGATTATCATCAGCGCCAGTGGGATGATGGAGGGCGGCCGTATTCTTCATCACCTGAAAAGTCGCATCAGTGATCCGAGAAACACCATCCTGATCACCGGCTGGCAGGCTCCGAATACCCTGGGCAGAAGAATCGTCGATGGCGAGAAAACTGTACGGATTTTCGGGGAAGAGTATGATCTTAATGCCAGGGTGGAGGTGCTGACCGGGTTCAGCGGCCATGCAGACCGTGACGGTTTGCTGGCCTGGGCCGGGGCCATGAAGAAGAAACCGCGCCTTACCCTTGTTGTTCACGGCGAGGAATCTTCGGCAAACTCCTTTGCTGAAGCGCTGCGTTCAGAACTTGGCTTTGAGTCGGTTCATATCCCGGACCCGCACCAGAGTTTTATATTCTAAAGGACGAAAGACCAGGGTTACATCTTGAAAATTAAGCACTCAGGATGATGGATTAAAAGATGATACCGGTGATCGAAATCCGGGGACGTAATGCCAAGTTTCAGCAGTAGATGGTGCAGAATAAATCCGGTTGTTTCTCCTCCTGTTCGGCGGAGTCAAAGATATCTCAAATTTGATGATCACTGAGGCTGTCCTTTCTGGCCGCCCCCATCGGATCCGCTAACTAACAATTTAAGCTTTGCAATCTTCTGGCTGCCGGGTATGCTTGTTCGAGCAAGAGAATAAGGGAAAGGATAACAAGCCAGCATCCCTTCTTCTCCATCCATATATTGAAGGCGGCATATCTTAGCCGGCCTCCGGGACAGGAAGAGACGTAAAGTGAGGACTCACAACGCAGCGACAGCCCACATGTCGAGAAGATGACTGACAACAGGAAAGGAGCAGGCAATGGGAGACAAGGGTGGTAAGAAAGATAAGGACAAGAGCAAGAAACAGATGAATATGAAACAGGATAAACAGACCAAAAAGAAGCAGGATAAACAACCGAAAAAGACTTCATAGCTGTGTTCCGGCCAATGATTTGATTCCTTGTCCCATTATATCAGAGGAGGGGACAGGGGGATATTTATCCCTGAAACTCTTGGCACTATCTCCGGAAAATCGTATCCCTCTGCCTGCGGCGTAATTCCGGGGAGACAAGACACCTTCGTCTTTCGTTGAGGAGGTTGGCCCTTTGGTCTCTAATTACCGGTGATGCTCGGCAATCTTGGCAAACATCTGCACCAGTCCGGAGCAGAGGGTGAAGATGGATTTGATATGCAGATTGGTGCTGCAGCACGCATCGAAAAAGATGGTGAGCTTTGATTGCAGGTCGCCCTCCGGGGCCTGGTAACAGATGAGAATGGGGATCTTGGGTAGCGGGTAGAGGATCAGCGCAATATCCGCTTCATACCAGTCAATGGATTTCCCCATGAACAGACCGATCAGGTCAGTGAGCAGGTCCGGGTGGTCATCAGCCAGTTTGCGGAGCGGTTCTTCACAGCGGCTGGTAAAGAGCCCCTGCCATTCAATCCCCCCTTTGATTTCCCTGAATGATGTCCACCTGCCGGTAATGTCTGCATGAGTTTCATGGGTAATGTAGGAGAGCAACGGCGCCTGCACCCAGGGGATGATATGGCATTCCGAGGTCATGTTGCCCTGCCGGTCCAGGACGAAATCCTTGCCCATGGAATTGATGATGATGGCGTCTCTCTTGACAATTGCGCCGATCAGCGGGGCAATGGCGGCAAGATCAAGCATTGCCATTTTTCTCTGCAATTTGTCGATGAACTCCGCCTGGTTCATCTCCTTGACCTCCGGATTCTGATACCTGGCCGAGAAGTCGGCCATTGTGCTCTGGTCGAGGTCCGGGCAGTCCTTGAGTTTTCTGTTACCCGCGACGATTGCCGCGGCAAATGCCAGACAGGAGGGCAGCAGGCATTTACGGCAATTGGTTTGCGGCAGGATCTTATAGACATCCAGGGGAGTCAAGGTTGCTTTGGACATGTTGGCAGGGTAATGAAGAAATGAAAAAAGCGCAAGGGGTGGCAAAAAAAGGATTGAGGTGCGGTGATACCCTGTTCTCAACTGTCTGCAGGTGATTTTGAAATAGCTTGCTAAACAGGTGCATTGCATGATACATGCAAGCCCGCACTGGTCATGATCGTTTTTTTTAGAGACTGCGGAAAACAAAGAGCTGGGGGCAATCGGGCATGGAGCGGGAAAGTTTTATTGAAGGCAACCGCCAGGAGTTCGGCGAACAGTTCGACTCATTGAACTGGGTGACGACCGCTCAGACCGTTGCCGCTGAAGAACAACGGCGCGGGTTGCTTGCGGAACTGGCAGGCAATATCAAGACCTGTTGCAACGGCGCCAAACTCTATACCCATGCCCTTTCCCCGGGCTGCAGGTTGTGCACCGAAGGGGCCTGGTCCTGTCTCTTCATCAACGGCATCTGCAACGGTCGCTGTTTTTACTGTCCTGCGGACCAGACCCACAAGGGGGAACCCACCACCAACACCCTGCAGTTTTCTGCGGCAAAGGATTACGTTGATTATCTGTCGGCCTTTAAGATCCGTGGGGCCGGCATCAGCGGCGGCGAACCCCTCCTGACCTTTGACCGCACCGTCCAGTATGTTGAGAAGATAAAGAAAAGGCATGGCGCCGGCCTGCATGTCTGGATGTATACCAACGGTATCCTCCTCACCCCGGACAAGCTTGCGATTCTCAAGGATGCAGGGCTTGACGAGATCCGCTTCGACATCAGCGCCGACGGTTACAGCCTTGATAAAGTCAGCCTTGCCGTGGGAGTCATTGCCAATGTCACCGTTGAGATCCCGGCAATTCCCGAAGATGCGGCGATTCTGCGGGATTCCATGGTGCGGATCAGCGATCTCGGGGTCAATTATCTCAACCTGCACCAGCTGCGCTGCACAACGCATAACCGCGAAAAACTCCTGTCCAGGCCCTATACCTTTCTCCATGGCCCCAAGGTGACGGTTCTCGAATCGGAACTTACGGCCCTTGAAATGCTGCGCTTCGCCGTTGACAGGAAGCTTGGCATTGCCGTCAACTACTGCTCCTTCATCTACCGGCACCGGTATCAGAATATGGGCGTCCGCCGCCGGGGCGCGACGGTTTTCGTCTCCCCTCACGAAACAATTACCGCCGCCGGCAATATCCGCAGTCTGGCCCTTGGCGGCAGCCCTGAAGAACTGGATGAACTTGTCAAGGTGTTCGAACAGAATGACCCCGGAGAGAAGCTCTGGTCGCTGAATGGTCAGAAGACCAGGCTGGTGATCAATGTGCAGTTGCTCCCCCTTCTGGATCCCCATCGGTTTCCGGTCCATGTCACCTATTTCGGCGCCACGCTCAAGCCGTCGGTTACCTATCGGAATCCCTACCGCGAGATCAAAATAAACCCTGGGAAAAAGATCGTGGTGGAGCGCCGGGCTCTAAGTGGAGAACTGCTGCTTGACGAAGAATCCGTTCGGGCTTTCCGGGCAGGGTGTTTTCCCGGCGGCGATATCCAGGTTTCTTTGGCTGCGCCGGATGAATCGGCTATTCTCAAGGAAATCCGTTCCTTCGAGGAGACGGGGTCAGGCCTTCTCAGCTATTTCTGACAGAAAAGTATTGAATTCGCCCTGGTCATAAAAGGCCCGCTCAAAGAACAGGCCTGCGGGCGGGGCCAGCAACCGGCTGGGAGCATCAGTCCTGGTTCGGAGAAAGGTTTCCACATCCTCAACACTCAGCTTGCCCCGGCCCACCTCCACCAGCACCGCCGCCATCCTGCGGATCATCTTCCAGAGAAAGTGTGACCCCACCGTCCGGAAATAGATAATCTCATCATCTTCGAAGATCTGGATGGCGTTGATCATCACCTTGGTGGATTTTTTCAGTTCCTGCTTTTCAGCAAATGAAACAAAATCATGCATGCCGACGAAAAGACTGCCTGCCTCGGCCATGGCCTTTACGTCGAGCTTGTCTTTTACCCACCAGACATGTTTTTTGGCAAAAGCGCTCTTGCGCAGCGAGATCCGGTAGAGATAGCTCCGGCCGATGCAGTTGTGGCGGGCGTGAAAACGGGCGGCACAGGGCGCGACCTCCAGCACGACAATGTCTGATGGCAGGAGTTCATTGAACCTGACCAGAATATCCTCAGGCCTCATGGTTGTGCTGGCCTCAAGATGGGCGGTATAATTCAGGGCGTGGACCCCTGCATCGGTGCGGCCGTTTCCCTGGATGTCCAGCTTGCTGCCGAATATCACCGCTCCGGCGTCAAGGAGTGTGCCCTGGATGGTCCGGGCATCGTTCTGCTTCTGCCAGCCGCTGTAACGGCTGCCGTCATATTCCAGGAGGAGCTTGAATCGGCTGCATTGTCTGTGGTTGTTCATGAATATCCTTTTAAGTAAGGGGGATCTGTCGATCCCCAAGGGGCAAATTTTTTACGGATTTACCGTAAGAAGGTGTCCAATGTTTGGAAAATTTTCATTCCTGCTTCGGAGGGGAGTCGGATTTATCTTCCCGGGAAGTGCCGGTGAACAGGCTGAAAGTCGCTCCGGCGATGGGTTTGATGTGGCTCACCCGGTAGATGAGTTCCCGGTGCCGGATTGGTTCCACCGTGCGCACCTCCTTGAATTTGCGGAGCATGAATGCCGCTGCGGCGAGCCGCATCAGCCCTGAAAGCAGAAAAATGACCGGCAGGGTAAAGGCTGGCGTCCAGATCCAGAAACCCACATCAAAGGAATGCGGCAGCCGCACCGCCACAAATCCGCCCAAAAGTGAGCCGGTAAGGACCGTTACACCGTTTACCAGGCTCTGATAGGCCACACAGCGGGCACGTTTCGGCGGCGACACCGCGTCGAAAAGAAAATTATTGGATGCCAGACTGAATCCGGCCCAAACGATGCCGCCCACCACCTGAATGGCCATAAGATAGAAGATATTGGCTGAAAACAGCCAGAGCATCGGCACAAATCCCACTCCCCAGCCGCAGACATTGAGGATTTTCTTGTTGCCGAAGCTGTCGCTCAGATTCCCCCAGTGGCGGAACAGCAGAAACTGGGTGATGGTGGAAACCGAGGTCACCGCCGTAAACTGCAGATAGGAAAATTTGAGATCGCGGAGCATGTAGAGGGCGAAATAGGGGGCGGAGAATGCTACAGCAAAATTTATCGCCGCAACAAAAAAGACGTATTTGGCGAAATTGGAATGCGGCGAGCGTTGAAGAAATTGTCTGAAGGTGAAGACGTGCTCGGCGGGCAGGATGAATTCCGGATCGCCGTACCGGGCGAGCCAGCGGCTTGAATTCAGGCGCGCCAGAGCGGCAACCATGAAAATGATCAAAAAACCCATGGCGGTCTGACCGCTGCGCGCAAAGAGATGAAGTACGACTCCGGCAAGAGACAGGGCGAAAAACGAATAAATACCTTTTATCCGATTCCTGTGTCCGAAAAAGCGGCCGCGGATGTCTGCCGGCACCAGATCGCCGATCAGGCTGTTCCACACCGGCAGGGAAAAACCCGCAGTGGCGTGGTACAGAACGGCCAGGGCAATGAGCAGGTAGACGGCAGACTGGCTGCGGCTGACAAAAAATGGCAGCAGTCCCATGGGAATCCATACCAGGGCCTGGCAGATGACACTGGCGACAATTATCCTGCGGCGGCTTTTGAACCGGTCCATGGTTCGGGCGTTCACCCATTGCATGATCGCCCCGACCAGCTGGGGCAGGGTGGCAAGCAGGCCGATCTGCAGGGTGCCGGCCTGCAGAAAAATGCCGAAGGGACCAAGGTAGGTCTCGCCACAGCCGAGCATGACGGCGCTGGATCTGCCGTCGCGTATGGCGGCGTCAAGAGACGGGTCATCCCACTTCTTGCCCCTGGCAGTGGCCGGGGTATGGTCTGGTCGATCAGTCATGGTTACTTGTCATCGATATTCATGGTCAGTAGCATCTTTGGACATGTATTTCCCGGCCTCTGTCAAGGGTATGATGAAGAGCGTCTGTTTCTCATTTTATAGTTGATGCCAGAGGTTTCACAAGAAATATAGGATCCGCTTAAAAATAACTTAACATTTTCATAACTCTGCTTCCGGCTGTCTTTTTGAGGTCTTCAATCGCCAAAGCCTTAACGTTGACCTGTTATCTGCCTTGCCGCACCTTGACATTTCCCGCTTGCCTGCCAATAATCTTCAATATATGAGTGACAACAATCAAACACGGAGGATTTTATGAATATCACCATTATGGATAAAGCAGCGACGATGTTGAACAATAAGCTGGAATCCGGCCAGTTCGTGCGGGTCGGGGTGGCGGAAGGCGGCTGTGCCGGTCTGACATACAGTGCTGAAATCGCCGGAGCGATGAAGGACAACGAGGGTGTGGTCCATACCGCCGGGGGAATCCGCATCGTCTCGGATGAAAAAAGTTCGAAATTCCTCGACGGCCTGGTTATCGATTTTTCAGATGACCTGATCAACGGCGGGCTGAAATTCACCAATTCCAACACCAGGACTACCTGCGGCTGCGGCCAGAGCTTCAATCTGGCCGGTTTCCCGAAGATCGAAGGCGGAAAGTGCAAGTGAACGTCGGGGAGGAACAGGGCTTTTTGTCCGGGGTCAGAACTCGAAAATCAGGCCGCCGGCGATTCCTTTGGCGCCTAAATTGTCCGTTGCAGAACCAAAGTCATCAATCTCGGACTGATAATATTCAACAAACAGCGAGGAGTTTTCCAGCCCCCAGTTTTGTTTCATTCTGGCAGCGGCTGCCGGCTCGATCCAGTCCAGGAGAAACTGCAGGCCGGCTTTCAGGTGATAGCCGCTCTGATCACCAATTCTCTCATCATCATTGAGATCTGTCTGGTAAAACATGTGGGTATAGCCTGCAGCGGCATACGGAACGACAATCTGATCCTTCATGAAAACAAGCCGGTAGAAGCACGATATCTCCACCGGCGCAAGCCGTGTTCTGACATTGTCATTGCTGGTTCTGCCGCTTGTCGTCGTGGCCTTGCCGGTTGAGCGGGAATAGGAGATTCCGAGATTGATGCCAAGCTGGTGCAGGAATTTCCAGCCGATTTCAATGCCGGCGTAATTCGTCTTATCGGAATAGGTTGTCTCCCAGTTGTCGGTCTGCATTTCATTTTGCATTCCTCTCAGGGCAATTGACCAGCGAGGGTCTTCGCTGGCAGAGACTGAGACCGGAAACTGCAGCGCCAGGGTGAGGAGGATCAAAGTTGATAACAAAATCATCCGCATTGTTTCATCCTCGAAAACCTCTTGAGCGTCATGAACAATCCAAAAACAAAGAATGCGGAAAAAATTTTCAGCGCCGGGCCTGTTTTGAGGCAGAACCAGGCAAGGCCGATGGCTGGATAAAGACCTGTCCGGGCAACCGGTTTGAGCCAGTCATGCGCATTGATAAAAGCTGCGGCATCTGGGCTCAATTGATAATACATGGCGACAAAACGCCTGCCAGGTGAATTGGTCAGGAGAAAATGGTTTCTGAATTTTCGCAGCCAAACAACCTGCGGCGCCATGCTCGATCCATAGGCCGCGGTAGCAATGAAACAATTGTATTCGTCCTTGAGATCAGGGAAAATCACGCTTTCTTCAGGAAAGTCCGATACTTCACTCGAAACGGGACCGGTGGTGATATCGTCTGAAAGGACAGCGGCGATTTCATTGACCAGGGGGCTTTCGTTGTCATCGGTATCAACGGCGGCCACTGCCAGATATACCGTGGGTTGGAAGTACGCTGTAACCGTAATGAAAATCTCCACACCGTTTGTCAGTCCGGTGATCTGATGGATGACTGAGCTGCCGGCATCAACGGTGGTTGGGTAACTGCCTGAGGTTGTGCCGTAGGAAACCTGGTAGCCCGTAGCCCCGGGCACCGATTCCCAGGAGACCAGGAGGGTTTCATCCCCGGGCACGGTGGTGAGTCCCGTTGGCGCGGTTAGAATGACTGGCGCGATAACCAGGGAGGTCAATTGGAGCGAAAGCAGGGTCAGGCTTACCGGAGAGGCGCCCTCTGCGGCAGTCCCTGCATAGGGTTCCCCTGAATTATCTATATCAAAGTAAACCTTGTAACCGGCAATATTGTAGGCATTGTTTGCAGTCCAGGCCAGGGTCACCGTGTCAGCGCCCTGTGCCGTGACGGTGAGGCCGGAGACCGGAAATGGGGTCACCTCCGCACCATTGCCGCCATAGGCGCCGATATCTGCGGTGCTCAGGTCCTGATCATTGCCCGATCCTGCATCTATTGCCGGGGAACCAGTCTTGAGGTGATAATCGTTGCTTGCAGAATTCACGAAGAGTGGTGATTCGTCGAAAACACTGCTTGTATCACTGGTGGGGTAATTGTCGTTCTGGTTGGTATAAAGCAGATTATTGGTGAATGTCTGGGTTGTATTGGTAAGACTGATGTCGGTTGTATTGTTGGAAATAACCGTATTTCTCACAGTGAGATTCGAGGTGTTGCGGCTGATAATTGCGGTTGTGTTTTCGTTTAATACGACGTTTGACACGGTGAGGGTTGAATTATCACCATCAACAGCAATGGTGGTGTCTGAGATGATGACATTCTGGATGGTGAAGTTGCTGATGGTATGGGCGAATATGCCGATACCTCCATTCTGGATGGTCAGGTTCTGCACAATGGCACTTGTTGCACCGGTAATTATTGGTGATGTTTCAGTCGCGCTTTCAAGAAACGTCCGTGCCAGTTCAAGGCCCTGCAGGGTGATGCTTGCCTTGAGATTCAAATTCACCTGATAGGTTCCCGCCGGGATACAGACCACATCCCCGGATTCGGCCTCGTCTATCAATGTCTGGATTGATGCGGCATCTGTTGCGGTTTCCGTGCAGGTCGCCGCAAAAAGATGGTTCGAGTACAGAAAAACCAGCCCGAAAAGAAACAGGAGGATCAACTGAATCCGCCCAGGACGGGTGAAAAGATATGGTTTTTTTTCAGGAGGCATAGTCCTTTTCCGGTGCAATGTCAGTGTATTTGAGGAAATCTGATTTCCCGCAACTCAGCCACCAGTCTCTTACCACAGCGCAACATATCCTGTCAATATGAAGGGGTTATGGAGCGCGAGGGTAAATATTGTTGGATTGTTTCACTGAAATCCAGTGAAACTAATTTTCTTTTTAAAATAATTGGTAATGCTTGCTTCATTTTTTATTCTGGTAAAAATAGTGCTGCGGTGCCAGGCAGGCCGGGAAATTTCCATAATCAGGAAAATAGCGGAAATGTGAGCGGTCGCAGATCATATCCATTCTTCACCTCTTTCTTATATCATTGGCATTTGATTGTTCTCTCCGGAACTGATACGGTAATGCAATGTATACGGTGTTGATCGTTGAAGACTGTCCAATTACCCGAGAAACCCTGAGGGATTGTTTACAGGCCCATGCCCGGATAAGTCAGGTCCTTACGGCTCCGGATGGCATTGCAGCAACAGTCATCCTTCATGATAACCGGGTGGATTTTGTCTTGACGGATCTGACCATGCCGAGAATGGACGGTTATGAGCTGATGGAGCATATCCGGCGGTTTTATCCGGAAATTCCCACCTGCGTCATGACTGTTCACGAACAGGCCACCGAAAAGCTGATCAAGTCCGGGGCGCTGCTTGTATTAATCAAGCCGTTCTCTATTGATGAAGTATTGAACAGAATAATTCACTGTATTGAATTACCCAAAAGTATCCATGCACTCCAGGAACAGATCGACTCTCTCCAGGCAGGTATCCGAAAACACCGGTTTAGCCTCATCCGGGGCGGTAAATACCATTCTTTATAAACAGGTGATAGGGAGGCAGATCGGTATCTCTGCTTCTTTTGGTCTTTGGGTGAGGCGATGTTTGATGACTCGCAGAAATGCATGCCGGTAATGATGAAATCAACGCAGAAAGGAGTTTTGTGATGATCCGGTTCATTATAGACGAGGAGCGTTGTACCCAGTGTGGAGAATGCGCCGCTGATTGCCCGGCTGAAGTCATAGTTATGGAAGACTTCCCGAAGATGAGTAATGAAAAAGGCTGCTACCAATGCCAGCACTGTCTTGCAATCTGCCCTACGGGCGCGGTGTCGATTCTCGGCAGGAATCCTGATGACAGTGCGGAATTGTCCGGCAATCTACCGGACCCGACCCAACTGGAGATACTGATCAAGGGCCGGAGGTCGGTGCGCCGTTATACCGGCAGGGACCTGCCACCGGAGCTGATCGATGATTTGCTGCAGATCGCCTGCCACGCCCCCACCGGCGTCAACAGCCGGGCGGTAATGTTTACCGTGGTCAGGGATGGCCAGGCCATGGACAGATTGCGGCAGGAGGTGATGACCCGGCTTGCGGAAAAAAAAGCGGAAGGGGGTTTTCCGGCAGGTTTTGTCGGCCAGTATCTCGGTGCGGCGGTCAAGGGGTGGCAGGAGGAGGGCAGGGATATCATTTTCCGCGGGGCTCCCCACCTGCTCATAACCAGTGCGCCGAAAACCTCCCCCTGCCCGGTACAGGACACCCACATCGCCCTGACCACCTTTCAGCTGATGGCCCATGCCCGCGGCGTTGGCACGGTGTGGGACGGGATGTTCATGATGGCCCTTGCCGTCTGTCCCGAGCTCATTGAGCGGCTCGGGATTCCGGCAGATCATCTCATCGGCTTTGCCATGGCATTCGGCGAACCTGCAGTGGAATACCAGCGGACCGTGCAGCGCGGCCCGGCTCTGGTGAATGTGGTCCGGTAAAGAAGAATAGAAGAACGGGGTCAATCCAGGGCAGTAATCAATGCCAGGCTTGATATAGGGGCTGATCGGGACGGTGTATTCGCCAGGAAATTGTCCAGTCATGGAGGCGAAGATGTTTTTCATCAGGAATGTTTCCTTTCAGCCCATTCATTGTAAGTAATGCTTGCGTTAAACATCGTAAAAAGCAAGCTGGAAGCAGCGTCCCAGGGGACGCGGAGAGGACTATTATGAAGACGGAACAGTTCAGGAAAGGTCGGGAAGAGGTGGAAAAGATAATCGGTGGTGTTGAAGAGGAGATCAAAGCCAAATTTGTGCCGGAACCGGATAAGAAAATCAAGCAGGCGAAGCAGATTATCGATGGACTGGCAATAGAGGCAAGCGGCGAGATCCAGACCAGGTCGATCTACAATTTGAATATGAAGATCACCCACCTTCAGGTGCAGATTGACAAGCTTCCTGTAAGGAAAAAACCATTAGTAAAAAGAGTGAAGAAAAAATAAGTTTTTATTGATGGAACAGGAATAGCAAGGCCTTTATCCCTCTCAAGGGGTACTGGAAAGAGTGGTTCTTGGGGTGCATTTCATGTGCTCGGAGTTGAGGTTTTACTCCTTGCAGGTACTTTCCTGCGGCGGCAAGATGCAATATTGTGAGTAACGGGATCAGCCCCAGGTTATTCCCTTATCCAACGCCGCTTAAAACAACAATTAAAACGTGGGAGCAGGGCGGGAGTTTAATTGTTGAATGAAGTGTTGGTGTATCCGTTTCTACGGCTCCTTTTTCTTTGAGCATCTCACCTTTACATTCAACCCTGTGCCGCCGCACGCCATTGCCTGAATAAAATAGACTCAGGAGTGATCCTTTGGATCTGATAATTAATAATTTGTTCATTCCCATTGAAAGAGATGGGATGAGTGCATACCTAACTGCCGCCTCGCAAAAGCTTCAAATAAGCGAAGGGCGGATAGCAATCACTAAAATCCTCAGCAAAGCACTTGATCTGAGCAATCAGGAACAGTTTTTTTACAAAGTTTCGCTGGTTGTCAGTATTGATGACAGCTTTAAAAACCAGCAGAAGTTCCCGGTCTACGCAGAACCAATTCAAGTAAACAGCAAAGCATCAAAGATCAAAGACCGTCCGATCATCGTCGGTTTCGGGCCGGCTGGGATGTTTGCCGCCCTGGAGTTTATCGATCGCGGAATCAAGCCCATAATTTTTGAACGGGGCAAAAACATAGCTGCGCGCTCCGTTGATGTGCAGCGGTTTTTTCATGAAGGGCAGATAGATCCCGAATCAAATATCCAGTTTGGCGAGGGAGGGGCCGGTTCCTACTCGGATGGCAAGCTTTTTTCCCGACGGAATTATAATACGAGTTATGTGAATCGTGTCCTGCAGACTTTTATTAAATTCGGGGCGCCTCCTGAAATAGGCTATATCAGTAAGCCTCATCTGGGGACCGACGTACTGTGCCGAATTGTTGCTAATATTCGGAACCATATCCTGGCGCGAGGCGGTGAGATTCATTACGGTTCAAGAATGACCGATATTCTGATCTCGGCAGGAAAGGCCGCCGGGGTTATCATCAATGATGAAAAGGAATATCTCTCAACAAGTATCTATCTTGCCCTGGGACATTCGGCGCGCGATACATTTGCGTTGCTTCATGAAAAAGGGGTTGCGGTTGAACCGCGACCGATTTCAGTGGGAGTGCGAATCGAGCATCCGGTTGAAACGATTAATCTGATGCGTTATGGCGATAAATATAAGGATTTTCATGGGTTGGGGGCTGCCACCTATTCTTTGAATTATACCAATCGAATAATCAAGCGGGGGGTCTATACCTTCTGCATGTGCCCGGGAGGCGAGGTGCTTAATGCCTCCTCGGCGCCAGGGATGCTGGTGGTTAATGGCATGAGCTACTCACGCCGGGCATCGGCATTTTCTAATGCGGCGCTGGTGGTTACCTGTCATGCCGCTGATTATCAATCTGCCGGTCCACTGGCAGGCATTGATTTTCAGAAGGATATTGAGCAAAAGGCGTTTCAGGCGGGCGGTGGAAACTGGCAGGTGCCGGCGCAGAATCTGATGGATTTTTTAGGCGGCAGGAGTTCTGCCGCCTTGAATGAAAACTCCTACAGGCAGGGCGCGGTTGCTGCTGATCTGAAAGAGATCTTTCCTGGATTTGTTGTTGAGGAGCTGATGAACGCATTTCATCAATGGCAGAAAGAAGTGCCGATATTTGTTTCCGGCCAGGCCATATTATTAGGTGCCGAAACCAGAACCTCATCTCCGGTGCGTATTACCCGTAATGAACAATTCGAATCAGTAAACACCAGAAATCTTTTTCCCATAGGCGAGGGCGCAGGCTATACCGGCGGCATCACCAGTTCTGCCGCGGATGCGCTCAAGGCGGTGGATAGCCTCCTGATGCATCAAACTGACAATTCATGATCTGACTGATTATTTGTGATCGAGGCCCCATGCTATTTTCTTCTCTCGGACTTTCCGCAGCCCTTCTTCGGATTATCGATGAAATCGGCTACTCCATCCCCACTCCCATCCAGCTCAAGGCGATTCCCGCTGTTCTTTCCGGCAGGGATGTCATGGCTGCGGCGCAGACCGGCACCGGCAAAACCGCAAGTTTTGCCCTGCCCCTGCTGCAGCGTCTCGCCGGCGGACCCAAAGTCGAGGGGAATCATATTCGTGCCCTGGTGTTGACCCCGACCCGTGAGCTTGCGGTGCAGGTTGCCGAGAGCATTGCTACTTATTCCAGGCATCTTTCGCTGAAGTCGGGCGTTGTCTACGGAGGGGTGAAGATCAATCCGCAGATGATGAAACTGCGCGGCGGATTAGATGTACTGGTGGCGACACCGGGACGCTTACTTGACCTTTTCAGCCAGAATGCCGTAAAGTTTTCGCAGGTGGAGACCCTGGTCCTGGATGAGGCGGACCGCATGCTGGACCTGGGTTTTATCGGCGATATCCGGAAGATCCTGGCGCTGCTGCCGAAAAAGCGCCAGAACCTCCTGTTCTCGGCCACCTTTTCCAACGATATCCGCACGCTCACCAAGGATCTCCTTAGGAATCCGCTGCAGATAGAGGTCAGCCCCCGTAACTCCGCAGCAAAGAATGTCAAGCAGTGGGTCTATGAGGTCGACAAAAAACGCAAGCCGGCCCTGCTCAGTCACCTGCTGCGCAATAAAGGCTGGGAGCAGGTGCTGGTCTTCGTCCGGACCAGGAAAGGCGCTGATCAACTGGTTGGGAAACTTGCGTGTGACGGCATCTCCACTGCGGCGATCCATGGCGACAAGACTCAGAGTGAGCGTAGCCGCACTTTGGCCTATTTCAAGGAAAATAAGCTCCGGGTCCTGGTGGCCACCGACATTGCGGCGCGTGGTCTCGACATCAGTGAATTGCCCCATGTGATTAATTTTGATCTGCCCAAGGTTCCCGGCGACTACGTGCACCGCATCGGTCGTACCGGGCGAGCCGGTTTGCAGGGTGAGGGAATCTCGCTGGTCAGTGCCGATGAAGCCCCATTGCTTGCCGCAATCGAATCCCTGATCCGCCAGACTCTGGTGCGTGAGGTTGAGACCGGTTTTATCCCGACTCATACTGTTCCGTTGACCCGCCAGATGAAGCTGCGCCCCAAGAAACCTAAAAAACTGAAAAAGCCAAAGATTGAGGAGAACCAGGGCGAAATCCTGGAAGCCAGTGGCGACCCTAAAAATGCCAGCAATAAACCGCGCCGGGGTGGCAGGTTGCAGGCATCAGATAAATCAAAAGGGGGGCAGAGGGTCCGGGGAAGGCAGCGACCTGACAGTAGCGCTGTCTCTGCGAAGAAATCCAGGCTTTTGAAGTCGCGTCGTGGTGTCACGACAAAGAAAACCCGTGGGTAATGTCTTGAAACAAACAATGAAAGTTCATAATAACGGTGTTGGGCATACACATCGTCTAGTTCAGCCTTGATGACCGAACGACATTAGAGCGCAACCTGTTGTAAAGGGCGTTGTTGGATTGTGCCGGTTACTCGTGGCGCAGGGCCTCGATGGGATCCAGGCGGGCTGCCTGCCGGGCCGGGAAATAACCGAAAACCACTCCCACCGTCGCCGAGAAGAAAAAGGCGATGATGACGATCTGCGTGCTCATCACAAAAGGCATTTCCAGCGCATGAGCCGCCACTGCCGCCCCTGAGAGTCCCAGGATAATCCCAACCACCCCCGCCGAAGGTTGAAAGAACCACCGCCTCCACCAGAAACTGCAGCAGCACTTCCGACCCCAGGGCGCCGATGGCCAGTCTGATGCCGATCTCACGGGTCCGCTCGGTGACCGACACCAGCATGATATTCATGATGCCGATACCGCCCACCAGCAGGCTGACCGCAGCCACCGCCCCCAGGAGGGTGGTGAGAATTCTGGTGGTGCCGGTGAGGGTGGTCATGATCTCCTGCATGTCGCGGACGCTGAAGTTGTCATCTTCGCCAACCGGGACGCGCCGCCTTTCTCTGAGCAGTTTGGTGATGTTCTCCTTGGCCTTTTCGATGGCCTCACGGTCACGGACCGAGATGAAAATGGCCGAGACATCATTGTTGCCGACAATCCGCCGCTGCAGGGTACGCAGTGGGATGAGGATGAAATCGTCCTGGTCGCTGCCGAAGCTGGACTGACCCTTGGCCTCCAGCACGCCGATCACCTGGCAGGAGAGTTTCTCAAGACGCAGGGAGGCATCCAGGGGATCCTGATTTCCGAAGAGCTCTTTTTTAACAGTGGCGCCGAGGATGCAGACGGCGCTGCCGGCGCGCTGTTCGGAATCGGTGAAGAGTCGTCCGGACTGCAGGGGCCAGTCGCGGGCCGCAAGATAGCCGTTGGTGCTGCCGGTCACCGAGGTGGCCCAGTTCAGATTACCATAGATGGCCTGGGTGCCACGGGACGAAACCGGGGCTACCGCACGTATCCCTGAAACCTCGTTGGCGATGGCCGCGGCGTCTTCGCTGCGGAAGGGCGAGGCACTGGCACTGGCGCCGCCCGGACCGTGGCTGTGCTGCCCCGCCCTGACCTGCAGCAGGTTGCTGCCCAGGCTGGAGATCTGTTGGGTAACCTGCAGGGTGGCGCCGCGGCCCAGGGTGACCAGGGCGATTACCGCTGCCACGCCGATGACGATGCCGAGGATGGTCAGCGATGAACGCAGGACGTTGCGGCGGATCTCCCTTTGGGCCAGTTGCATGGTTTCCCAGAGCATCAGCTGTGTCCTCCAGGGGTCGGCTCGGCTGCGATCAGCCCGTCTAGAAAGTGGATCTGGCGCCTGGCGTACGCCGCCATATCCGGTTCGTGGGTGACCATAAGTACGGTGAGGTCCTGTTCACGATTGAAGGTGGTGATCAGCTCCATGACCTCGCGGCTGCGGGCAGTATCCAGGTTGCCGGTGGGTTCGTCTGCCAGCAGTACCCGGGGTTCGGTGACCATGGCCCGGGCAATGGCGACTCGCTGCTGCTGGCCGCCGGAAAGCTCGCCGGGTGTATGATTCTCCCAGCCGGAAAGCCCCACTGCCGCCAGGGCGGCCTGGGCGCGGTGTCGGCGCTGGGAGCGGGCAACACCGCGATAAATCAGCGGCAGTTCAACGTTTTCCAGGGCCGAGGTGCGGTTCAGGAGATTGTATCCCTGGAAGACAAATCCCAGATAATGACGCCGGAGCAAGGCCCGCTGGTCGCGACCGACGCTCCCCACCTCAACGCCATCGAAGAAATATTCGCCTTCAGTGGGGGTGTCAAGACAGCCCAGGATATTCATGCAGGTGGACTTGCCGGAGCCGCTGGGGCCCATGATCGCCACGAAGTCGCCCTGCTCGATGCGCAGATCGATGCCCCGCAGGGCGGCCATGGCGGCAAGGCCTGTGCCGTATATTTTGCTGACTCCCCGCAGCTCGATGAGTGGCGGCTTGGTCCCGGTTATGGTGGCGCTGGGTTCGTTCATGGCTTGGCGCTGACGATGTCCACCACCAGCTCTTCTCCGGGTTGCATGCTGTTGTCAATAATTTCGGTAAAGACGCCGTCGGTGGCGCCGGTGCTGACCGGGATCGGGGTGAGGACTCCTCCTTCCCGCATTACCCAGACCCGCTGAACTTTCTTAGCACCTTTGGTGGTGGTTTCCTTGCGTGTTGGCCCGTTACGCCGTGGACGTGGGAACAGTCGGCTCAGGACACTGCCGCTGCTACGGGACTTGTTGCTGTCATTGATTTTTGCAGGCGGCGTAAAGCGCAGGGCCCCATTGGGAATCAGGAGTGCGTCACGCACCTCCTTGACT
Source organism: Pseudomonadota bacterium (assembly GCA_018823135.1). Taxonomy (NCBI): domain Bacteria; kingdom Pseudomonadati; phylum Pseudomonadota; species Pseudomonadota bacterium. The sequence goes on along the minus strand of JAHJJF010000103.1, from coordinate 13,404 downwards.
GTTATGTTTGCAGTGGCGGTCATCCCCGGCCGCAGGGAGAGGTCGGAATTGTCGACATCCAGCAGGGTCTCGTAAGTCACCACGCCGTCAACAGTTTTGGAACCGTAGCGGACCTGGGAGGTTCTGGCCGGGAAGCTGCGCTCCGGAAAGGCGTCCACCGTGAAGGTGGCGGTCTGGCCGGCTGTGACCTGGCCGACATCGGCCTCGTCTACGTCCACATGCAGTTCCATCTTGGCAAGATCCTCGGCCAGGGAAAAGAGTACCGGCGCCTGCAGGGAAGCGGCCACGGTCTGGCCTGGATCCACGGAACGGCTGAGCACGACGCCGTTGATCGGCGAACGGATCACGGTTTTTGAGCGATCGGTTTCAATGGCGGTGAGTACCGCTTCGGTCTGGTTGACGGAGGCCTCGGCGCTGGCCTGATCGGCTCTGGCGCGGTCAAGGGCGGCCTGGGCCGCTTCCAGGTCGTGCTTTGATATGGCTTTGCCCTGGCTCATCTCCATTACCGACTGCAAACGTTCCAGGTTGCGGGTGGTCTCCTTGACGGTGACTATGGTCTGCAGGACCTTGGCCCTGGTTGCTTCAAGGCTGGCGCGGGACTGGAGCACCTGGGCCTCAAGTTTTGAGGTGTCCAGTCGGGCCAGAACCTGGCCGACCCGGACACGGTCGTTGTAGTCCACATCAACGCTTTTGACAATGCCGGAAAGTTCGCTGCCCACCTGGACCTGGTTCACCGGCGCAAGATTACCGGTGGCGGTGATAATTACCTGGAGGTCGCCGCGCTGGATTGGCTGGGTCTTGTATTGAGGGGCAGTGGTCGGGGTGTCACGTTGCCACCAGTAAAGCGCTGCCACCAGTACGGCAAGGATGATGGCCGCCGTCAGCAGTCGTTTCAACCAGGGTCTGCTGCCTGAGGAAGAAGTCCGGGCCAGGGTTGCGGCAACCTCGGATTTTTCAGGGGAATTATCGTGCATAGTATTTATTCCTTTGTCTTAACAAGGGTCTCGGAAGGTTCAGCGGCCAGATTCTGCCAACCGCCTCCCATGGCCTTGTATAACCGCACCATGTTGGAGCTGACCGCCCCCTGGCTCTGGGCCAGTTGATCTTCGAAGGAGAGCTGCGAGCGTTGGGCGTCAAGGACCGTGGAGAAATCCTGCAGGCCGGCCTGGTACTTGTCGCGCGCCACTGCGGCGGCGATCTGTGCCGCCTGTGCCCCTTCGGCCAGGGCCTCATGGCGGCGCTGCTCCTCGACATAGGCAATGAGGGCGTTTTCCACCTCTTCCAGGGCGGTGAGGACGACGCGTCGGTATTGGAGCAGTTTCTGTTCCTGCAGGGTTGACTGGATCTCGATGTTGCGGCGCACCTGTCCGCCATTAAAAAGCGGCCAGGAAAAAGAAGGGCCGAAGCGCCAGCTGCGGCTGCCAGGGGCGAGGATGTCGGCGGAATCTATGGACTCCAGGCCGATGGAACCACTCAATCGGAATTTAGGGTAGAGATCGGATACTGCCACTCCGATCCGGGCGGTGGCCGCTGCCAGTTGTTGTTCGGCGCGCCGCAGATCAGGACGCTGGCGCAGGGTTTCAGCCGGAACCCCGACGGCCACTGTTGCCGGTGGCGCTGGAATCGGCGCCGGGTCTTTCAGGAGTTGGTGGATTCGCCCTGTTTCTTCGCCTGTGAGAACCGCCAGGCGGTTGAGACTTCCTGCCAGGCCGACTCGCAGGTTGGGCAGCTGGGCGCGGGTACTGGCCAGGTTGTAGCGGGCCTGCTGGACGGCCAGTTCATCGCTCAATCCTGCCTGGTAGCGCCAGTCGGTCAACTGGAAGGTTGCTTCCTGAAGCTTGAGATTTTCGTTGGCAGCGGCCAGACGGGCCTGATAGGTGCGGGTTTCAAGATAGTTGCCTGCCACCTCGCCCAGCAGACTGACAAGAACATCACGCAGATCCTCCCTGACCGCGTCAAGGTCAGCCTGGCTCGCCTCCAGAGTGCGGCGCAGTCCGCCGAAGATGTCCAGTTCCCAGCTTGCATCGAAGCCCAGGGCAAAGTGATTCTGGGTCTGGCTGTGGCTGCGGCTTCGGGTAGCAGAGCCGGTGGCGTCCAGGGTTGGAAAATTATCAGCCCTGGTTAACCCCAGGCGGGCCCTGGCCTCCTGCAGACGGGACTGGGCCAGTTGCAGGTCAAGGTTGCCGTCCACCGCCCGTGCAATGAGGTCGGAGAGCACCGGGTCGTTGAAGTTGGTCCACCAATGGGCCAGATTCGCCGGGTCAAGGGCCTCCACCGACAGCCCTCCAGCAGGCTCGCTCTGCCAACTTGCCGGGGTCTGCGGCTCAGGGGGCTGGAAATCAGGGCCCACCGGCGCGCAGGCGACAAAGAAAAGGCTGCAGAGTATGCCGGTGGTGATCTTCTGGAAAGGGCGGTAATCTGGCAATACTTGCAGGGCAACAAAGAGATTTTTCATTTGTTACCCAAAATACAGAAGGGATATAGGCAAGTCAATAGCGATTCTGGAATCCGCGTCGGGCTTTTGTTGCTGCTGATTTGCCGAAGCCGCAAGGTATTACGCCGGGATAATTTCAAGGCCTCCAGCATTATTGATCAGATTTTTCGGACTATGTTTATACAGCAGGTAAATGGAGATAAAAAAGGTGACCAGTTCGGAAAGGGGAATTACGATGAGAATGGCATCATTGCCGATCATTATGTGAATAATAAAGAGAAAGATAACCGGCAACAGCAGGTTTCGTGCCAGAATCAGCAGGGTTGAATCAAGACAGCGGTGCATTGTCATCAGATAGGGTGCGTTGTCTGTGGGCTTAAGCTTAGTGGAAACCATGATTTTTCTTTAGTTCAATACCCCAAAAAATGGTATGATGCTGTGTATCTGGTGCAGATGGTTCTCATCTTGCTTTTTATTGTCCCAGTAGTAAAACAAACTTATATTCCGAAGCCCCTTGTCGTCGGGCTGGTTTATCCCCATTGAAAAAGTTCAAAAAAATATATATTGAGATCACCAACCGTTGCAATCTCGCCTGCAGTTTCTGTGAGCCCGGCAAGCGTCCCAAGGCTTTCATGCAATTGGCGGCTTTTGAGGAAATCCTCCGGAAGATCAGCGGCAATACCGAGTATATTTCCCTGCATGTCCTCGGCGAGGCGCTGCTCCATCCCGAATTGGAGCCCTTCCTGGCCATGAGCCGGGAATATGGTCTGCGGGTTAATCTGTCCACCAACGGCATGCTGCTTTCCCGGCACCGGGAGATGCTGCTCCGGCAACCGGCCCTGCGGCAGATCAATATCTCCCTGCACAGTTTTGAACAGTCGGGGGACGCTGCCCTGGATGCTTATCTGGCCGGGATCTTTGATTTCATTGTGGCGGCGGTTCCTGCCACGCAGCTGTTCATCAACCTGCGGCTGTGGAACCAGCAGCAGGATTCAGCTCCGGGTAAGCAGGACACGGGCAGCCTGGTGCTCCAGCGCCTTGAAAATCATTTCGGGATGCCGGTGCCCCTTGCCGAGGATTTTTCCACCGGGCGCGGCATTATTCTGGCACCGCAGGTTTTTTTGAGCCGGGCGCGCCGTTTTACCTGGCCCCATGCCCCGGCTCCGGAACCGGGGGCGCACGGATATTGCCGCGGCCTGCGGGACCATATCGCCATTCTGGTGGACGGTACGGTGGTGCCCTGCTGTCTGGATGCCGAAGGCGATATCCCGTTGGGCAATATTTTTCAGGCGGCTCTGGATGAAATTCTTGCCGACCCCCGTGCTGTGATGATCCGCGAAGGCTTTGCCCGGCAGCGGTTGGAGGATCCTCTTTGCCGGCGCTGCACCTACCGGCAGCGTTTCCAGCGCAATATTCCCGTACAGCAAGTACAGGAAAGGGTAAAGGGGATGTCAAAGAAATTAATGAAAAGACAGAGGGTTGCATCGTGAAGTTAATGCAATCATAAACTGAACCACTCAACTGAGATGAAAACATGACTGATAATAATATCATAGAATTAACCCCGTTCCGTGCCGATCTGACCCGTGCTCTGACCCGTCGGGGCGAGCGGCTTCTGGCCGCAACTGATCTGGCTGAGGAGGTCGCAGATCTCGAACCTCTGGAAGCATACTATATCGTCAGGGAGATCGGTCTGGACCATGCCCTGCCCATCCTTCTTGAGTTGAGTCACGAACAATTGCAGACCGGTATTGATCTGGATTGCTGGAACCGTTACGATTTTGCAGCGGAAAGTCTTGATGAATGGCTGACTGCTTTTGCGCAGGACGGGGCGGATACTCTGGCCAGGACTTTTTTCTCCCTGGACTATGTGGTGCAGCTCCTTTTTCTGACCCAGACGATGACGGTGTTTGATCCGGATACTGATCAGGTTCCTGAAGTGGAAGAGGGTGACATGTCCCGTGCCATGACCCCGGATGGTTTTTTTATTGTGGAGTTGAAAGAGGAGGTGGCGCTGAAGGTCCATCCCTTTGCTGTGTTGGATGCGTTGTATCAGTACGATCCCATTGCAGCCCACCAACTCCTTCGGGGGGTTCGGGTGGATACCCAGACCCAGATCGAAGAAGAAGCCTTGCGGTTCCGCAACGGCCGTATGCAGGATATCGGTTTTGTGCCACCGGACGAGGCCACAGTTCTCTTCTCCCGACCGGCTAGTCAACCGTTGACCCTGCCGCAGAAGCCCATAGACATTATCAATACCCGGATTCCGTCGGTGTATGCCGCCCCCTTGATCGAGACCACCCTGCTTCAGCAGGCCCTGTCTCTGGTTACTGACCAGGAAAGTCTGTCCCGCCTGGAGCAGGAAATTGTTTGGGCGATAAACAGCGCCATTGTCGCCTATGGCGAAAAAACCCATGACATTAAACAGATTGCCGACATTGCCGAACGGGTGCGGGACACCATCTCCCTGGGTCTGGAATCATTGCTGGCCAAACAGCAACCCGATTGTCCGCCGGATGGCCCGGAAGCAGGCGCCAGGGCCTCCGAGCTTCTGGATGTCTGGTGCATAAATGATCTGTTCCGGCACGGTTTTGCCGCGACAATGGCTCTCAAACAGGAGATACGCAAGGCAATGGCTGAGTCACAATTCCGTGCCTGGTATGACCTGTCGGATACCAACCAGTCTGATGAGCCAGGCGATCGGCTGGACCGCGCCTTTGTCCGCGCCCTGCTGGGGCCGCACCCTTTGCGCAGCGGTTTTGATCTGGCCAATGCTGAGAAAATCAAGGCCTTTGCCTGCCTCGCTGATATCAATGTTGCCCATGTCCGTCTGAAACGGATTGTGGGCAGGTTCCATAATCAGTCATGACCGCGACTTCATGAACCGCATTGACCCGCGGATCATTGAAATGGCTGATCAGGCAATCACTACCTATACCGGCATTTTCTGCGCTTCCTGGTCAACCGCGTTTTTTGTATAGACCATGGGGAGATGCGGATTTATGAAGGCGGCTATGCATATTATATGGAAAAAGCAGGGCAGAAAGAATGAGGGTTATCGGCTCCAGGCTTCCAGTTTTGAGACTTCAGCCCGCAACCTGCTTACCATTTCCGGGGAGTTGAACAGCTTCCGGCACAGTTCACATTTACTATAGGTAATGATCTCACGGGCCTTGATACCGGCATAGGAGGCGATACTGGTGATTCCCATGGTTCTGATCAGGTTGTGCAACCGGTCGGTTTCAGTTTTCGGGAAAAGCTGTTCAATGGTATTGCCGCTGAGGTTGCCAAGGTAGAAGAAGTTGGTTTCCGGAAAATGGCTTCCTGCATCGCAGCAGGCGTACATGTCGAGATTCGGAGTGAGGTAGGGATTCATCGTGCAGCAGTTTGCCTGGTAATCGGTGCGAATGTTCCGCCGTTTGAAAGAACCCGCCCGGCCTGCATAGATCACCGGTTCGGGGAAGAAGGTGAGATTATGCTCACGCAGAAACTGCTCATGGGCATCATCTTCCGGTGAAAAATCAGTAACAAATGAAATAAAATAATCCAGGCCGAGCTTCCGGCAGCTGCCGGCCGCATGTAAGACATTGTCCCGGCTGATATTTTTCTGGTGCCACCGGGAGTAACTCAGGCGTAACTGGCACAGGCCATTTTCCTTCAGTTCGGTAATATGTTGGTCGGCAGTTTCAGCGGTCTTTGCCCAGAAGCTGTTGGTGACAATTCTCGTGTATATCCCCAGCTCACTGCAGAGCTTGACCAGTTGGGTGATTTCAGTGAAATCCAGGAACGGTTCTCCAGCGGAAAAGCTCAAAGCCCCAACACCTGCCCGGGCCATCTCGACAATGATCTCTTTTGCCGTGTCATGATCCATCTTTGTCGCGGCAGGAAGATCTTCAGTGGCCACGCAGTGCTCGCATTTAATATTGCATCTGGTTGAGTATCCGAAAGCTATTTTGCGCATATGTTGCAATCATCCTCCTGGAGGCGGTCCAAATCAGTTGAAAGTCGGGAAAGGTAGCATTAAAAATGCAGGAACAAGCCATGTTCTAACGTATCCTTGGGGAATTATCTTTCGAAGTCGGCGTTTATCTTTCCCCAATGCAAAGCCTGAAGAATACTATTTTCGGATACCTTTATTTCAGCTATGATGGCGACGCATTACCATGAATTTACTGTCATCTGAAAAAATCAGCAAGGACGTTACAGCGTGAAACTGCCGTGGAAGCCGGAGAGCCGGCCACTGATGCTCGCCCCGATGCAGGGTTTGACCAACCGGGCGTTACGGGCGGTGTTTATTAACCGCGTCCGGCCTGATGTGGTTTTTACTGAATATGTCCGGGTTCAGTCGAGCAACCGGAAATGCATCTCCAGCACCGATCGTCGGGAAATTGCCGATGATTGCCAGACAACGCCGCTGGTGGTGCAGCTCATCGGCAGTAACATCGATTATCTGGTTGCTGCGGCCGAAACCGTCCAGGAACTTGGTGCACAGCACCTGAATATCAATCTTGGCTGTCCCTACGGCCGGATGACAAAAAATACCGCAGGCGGTTCACTGCTGAAATATCCTGCCGGTCTGCCGTTGATGCTGGAGAGTCTGCGGAAAATCATAACCGGCAGCTTTTCAGTAAAAATACGCTCCGGGTATGACGATCCTTCCCAGTTGCTGTCCCTGATCCCGATGTTTGAAGACTGCGGCATTGATTTCCTCATCGTTCACCCGCGCACCGTGGTTCAACGCTTCAGCGGTCTCGCGGATCACGCGGTCACCGCCGCCGTGGTCAGGAAAACTTCGTTGCCGGTTATTGCCAACGGTGACATATATAGCGCGGCTGACGGAGACCGGGTAAGTCAAACCGGCGCTGCCGGCCTGATGCTGGGGCGCGGCGCCATAGCTGACCCACTGCTCTTTGAAAGGCTGCGAGGTAATTATCCGGCCACCTCGTCAATGGAAAAGAGGGGGTCAGAATTGCGGGAATATCTGCAGGAACTCCTTGTCCGTTACCAGGGATTATTCTGTGGCGATCAGCAGATACTCTCTAAAATGAAAGACGTTCTCGGCTACGTCAATGATCCCTGTTTTTCAGAACAGTTGCGAACACTCAGAAGAACCAAGCGCCTTGCCGAGTTTTCAGAGCTCCTGGCTGCTTTTTCATGGGTCAGTTCAGAAATAAATTAGCAGAGTTCGCGCCCGGATTGGGGTAAGATTCCGTTGGCTCGATTGAGCGAAACCGCAGGCGTAGCAGCGATACGTTGAGGATCTTGCGATTGAGAGCCGATGGAAGATTGACCCGAGCAGGGATGTGAAAATGTGAAGTCATTTCTGTTCGGACCCCAACAAAGAGGAATGTAAATGGCTCAACCATGGCGTACCGTTGACAGTATTGATACCAATGAGGGGCTTCTTGATCTGAGGCAACGGGGCGAGAAGGATTTTCTGATCACCATTGACAGCCGGGTGCTGATGAATTCCTCGGCCAATATGTCCGAGATAGTTTTATCGGAGCTGGCCTGTGAGCCCCTGAAGAATATAAAGAGTCCCCGGGTGCTGGTGGGTGGCCTGGGTATGGGTTTTACCCTGAAGGCCGCCCTGGATAATCTCCCGGCGGATGCCGAGGTGGTGGTAGCTGAGCTGAACCCGATTATGGTTAAATGGTGTCAGGGACCCATTGCTCATCTTACCGGCGGCGCCGTTGACGACCCGCGGGTCAGGGTGGTGATTGATGATGTGGCCTCGGTGATTCGTTCTGCAGCCATGAAGGGCAAAAAAAATCGCTTTGATGCGATTATCCTCGATCTCTACGAAGGACCTTATGAAGGGGACCGGGGCAGGGGAGAATACCTGTATGGCGATATGGCGCTGGAGCTGAGCAGCTCCGCCTTGAAAGCGGGCGGCGTGTTTGCGGTTTGGTCCGAAGACCCGGACAAGGCCTTTGAGAAACGTTTGCAAGGTGCCAGGTTCGTGGTTAACCGGCAACGCCCGGGCCGGGGTGGCCGGCGACATGTGGTGTATATCGCCCGCAAAACCTCCATGTGACGCCTGGCCAGCTCCCTGGTTCAGTCATCCTGCCAGTTTTTTTTGAAGTAAAAATAGATATAAGTGGATATGTCATTAAGAGTATCCTTGAAAACAAAGGAAGAACAATAAATGAATATATTCGAAGAATCGAAACAGCAGACCGCATTTCACCGCCTGACCCCGGACCGGGTGATCACCCTGGTGGAGAAAGCCCTGGGGCGGCGCTGCACCAATCTTTGTCGGCCCTTGAACAGCTATATCAACCGGGTCTACGAACTGCAGGCCGAGGACGGCAAGGGTCTGGTTGCCAAGTTTTACCGGCCCGGCCGCTGGTCGAAGGACGCCCTGCAGGATGAGCATGATTTCCTTCTTGAGCTTGCCGGCCAGGAGATTCCGGTTATCGCGCCCATCATGCTCCTGGGCGGCGGAACTCTGGGCAGGTATGAAAACATATATTTCACGGTGTTTCCCAAGACCGGCGGCCGCAGCTTTGATGAATATAATGATGACCAGTGGATGGAACTGGGGCATCTGCTGGGCCGTACCCATAATGTCGGCGCCATGCATCTGCCCAAAGACCGGCTCACCATGGCGCCGGACAGGTCAACCCGGCAGCAGGTCGACTATATCCTCGCAGGCAGCTTCATTCCTGCCGATATGCTGGGCGGCTTCAGAGACCTCACTGACACCCTTATCAATGAAATCAGTCCCCTGTTTGATAAAACCGGGATGATCCGTATTCACGGCGACTGCCATTTCTCCAATCTCATCTACCGGCCGGACGAATCCTTTTTTATCATCGACTTTGACGATATGGTGGTGGGGCCGCCGGTGCAGGATTTCTGGATGCTGCTCCCCGGCCATCAGCAGGAATCACGAAGGGAACTCGGCGCATTTCTGGAAGGCTACGAGATGTTCAGGGATTTTGATTACGGCAGCCTGCGTCTCATCGAGCCGCTCAGGGCCATGCGCTTTATCCATTACACGGCATGGTGCGCCCATCAGTTTGCCGAGGACGGTGAAACCAGGGTGGCTGCGGATTTCGGTTCAAGGCATTACTGGCAGACCGAGATGAATGATCTGGCAGACCAGCTGGACCTGATTGTTAAGGGCAATGGCGGGTGACGGGAATGGATGGCACAAAGCGGGCGGATATCAAGACGGGAGCTGCGGTTTACATAGTCCTGAAGGAGGATCAGCGCACAGGAAAGCTCACCCGGGGAATTGTCAAGGATATCCTGACAAAATCCCCGACCCATCCTCATGGCATTAAGGTCCGCCTGGAAAGCGGTGCCGTCGGCCGGGTTAAAAAAATATCAGCACCGGAAGCTGTGGATGATTGACAGAAGTTTGAAAATAGTTACCATGGAATCGGGTCAGGACACTTATTGCGTAACGCTTGAAAGGAAAGAAAATGGCAGAGATCGGCAGGATAAATAAGCTCACGATAAAAAGAATGTTGGATTTTGGCGCCCATCTTGACGGTGGTGAGGAAGGGGATATTCTCCTGGCGAAAAGGGATATCCCCAGGGGGGGCGAGCCTGGAGACGAAGTTGAGGTTTTTGTTTATAAAGATGCGGAAGATCGTCTCCTGGCAACCACCCAGAAACCCTATGCAACTGTCGGCCGGTTTGCCAAATTGCGGGTGAAGGCGCAGTCTCCATCTGGTGCGTACCTGGACTGGGGGATGCAGAAAGATCTGCTGGTGCCAAAGAGAGAGCAGCAGACCAGAATGGAGGAAGGCAAGTCCTACGTGGTATATGTCTTTCTCGATGAAAAAACCAACCGCATCGCCGCATCATCAAAGCTGGATAAATTTCTTGATCTGCAGCCCCCGGAATATGAAGAGGGTCAGGAGGTGGATCTTTTGATCTATGGCCAGTCAGATCTGGGATATACCGCCATTGTCGACCATGCGCATCTCGGCATGGTCTATAAAAACGAGGTGTTCCAGAAGCTCTCCATCGGCCAGGAGATTCGGGGGTATATAAAAAAAGTTCGTGAAGACCTCAAAATTGACTTGAGTCTGCAACCATCAGGCTACAAAAAGATTGATGATGTTTCGAAAGGCATTCTCGCCACCTTGAAAGACCATGGCGGCAGGATTGCGGTTACTGATAAAACCCCGCCGGAAGAGATCTATGCCCTGTTCGGAATCAGCAAGAAGACCTTTAAAAAGGCCATAGGCGCCCTCTACAAAAGAAGGCTTATCACCATGGATGACAAGGGTATCAGGCTTGCCAGACGATGAGGGCGGGGCGCAGACGGTTGTAAGCACTATCTGGTCGAGGTTTCATTCCTCACTGCTGCAGACCAGTTTCAGAAAGACCTCCACCACTTCGGGATCAAAGTGGCTACCGGCGCGTGACTTGATATGCGCGCATGCCTTTTCAATTGGCCATGCTTCGTGATAGCGACGTTCGCTGGTCAATGCGTCCCATGTGTCGGCAACGGCAAAGATCCTTGCCCCCAGAGGGATTTCCTTTCCTTTGAGTCCCTGTGGATATCCTGAGCCGTCCCAGCGTTCATGGTGACTGTAAGGGATATCAAGGGCCGGCTGCAGGTATTCTATGGATGACAGCATCTTGAAGGCGTGCAGCGGGTGTTGCTGCATTATTTGCCGTTCCTCCGCAGTCAGTTCACCTTTTTTCAACAGCACCTTGTCGGATATCGCCATTTTGCCTATATCATGAAGCAGGGCGCCCCGGTTCAGGTGAACGAGGTTTGCTTCAGTCATGCCGATTTCTCTGGCAATTTTTCCGGTCAGCGAGGCGACTCGCTGGCTGTGCCCCTCAGTTTCCCGGTCTCTGAGGTCCAGGGCGTGGCCCCAGCCGGCAATGGTTGAGTCGTAGGCCTGGACCAGTTCGAGATTGGTTTGTGTGAGTTCCTTGTTGATTCCCTCGAGTTCCCGCTCATGGGCTGCAACCTGTTCCAGGGCCCGCAGGGTAATCCTGGTGATCACCAGAACAAAAAGGCCGCCGCCCAGAAACACACTGGAGGTGAGAATTTCCAGGGGAAATTTAATCTGTAGTATCTGGATGATAAGGAACAGCAGGTAGCCGGTGAGGAAAAATGACATCAGCCCGGACATCAGGCGCCATTTGGAAAAGAGTTCGTGGGGGATATGCCGTGAGGCCTTCAGGTGGAGAATCAGCGAGACTGCGATGAACAGCGAACCGGTTATTACTGCGGCTATGATCAGGAGCGGGAGGGTATTCATTAATTATTCCATTTCACTCTTTTTCATGATATTCTGTAAATCAGTTCGGAGCAGATCACCTAATGCATGGAATGATAAGCTATCTTTTCTTTCTTCGCCAGCCTTGGCATTTCTCTTGTTGGATAAAGGGGCACTCAATGGTTGGTCTGAAGATTATCAATTAATTATCAGGAGCTAAAAGTATGAGTAAAGAACATAAAGCAGTTAAGGCGGAAAAGAAAAAACCAGCCATGTCGCCAAAAGAAAAGAAGGCTGCCAAAAAAACCAAGAAAGCAACCAAGAAGGCATCCAAGGATTTTTAGCCCTGATCGCCTCGGGCAATGTCCGAGCCCCAGGTTGTGGAAATCCCCTGCTCTATTCAACCCGTTTACATATCCCTCAATGAAAGCGCTATGCGTTTTCGCGGCAGATCGATTTCAAGCACCCGGACCATGACCTGCTGGCGAACCTTGACCACTTCGGACGGATCCTTGATAAAGCGGTCCGCCAGTTGACTGATGTGGATCAGGCCGTCCTGGTGAACGCCGATATCGACAAAGGCCCCGAATTTCGTGACATTGGTGACTATCCCCGGCAGTTTCATCCCCGGATGCAGATCTTCCACGGCGTTGATCCCTTTGGCAAAGGCAAAGACCGCAAATACCTCCCGGGGGTCGCGTCCCGGTTTGGCAAGTTCGGCCATGATGTCGGACAAGGTCGGCAGGCCTATTGACTCCGAGACGTAACGATTCATATCTATCTGTTTTCTGATATCCTCGTCTTTGATCAGATCCATAACCATACAGCCGGTATCCCTGGCCATCTGTTCGACTATGGGGTACTGCTCGGGATGCACGGCGCTGCAGTCAAGGGGGTTTTTCGCCCCTTGAATCCGCAAGAATCCGGCGCATTGTTCAAAGGCCTTGGCACCGAGCCGCGGCACCTTCAGCAATTGCCGTCTGCTGTCAAAGGGGCCGTTTTCATTTCTGTAGGCAATGATGTTTCCGGCAAGGACCGGTCCCAGGCTGGAAACATAGGTGAGCAGCTCCAGGCTCGCGGTATTGACTTCCACTCCCACACTGTTGACGCAACTTTCCACTACATCTTCAAGACCTTTTTTCAGCGCCGCCTGATTGACATCGTGCTGGTATTGGCCGACGCCAATGGCCTTGGGGTCGAGTTTCACCAGTTCGGCCAGCGGGTCCTGCAGGCGACGGCCGATGGAGACTGCGCCGCGCACCGTCAGGTCATGATCCGGGAATTCCGCCCTGGCGGTTTCTGAAGCGGAATAGATGGATGCACCGCTTTCATCCACCATGGTTATCATTATATCCCCTGGCAATTGCAGGGCGCGCACAAAGGTTTCGGTTTCACGGCCTGCCGTGCCGTTGCCGATGGCAATGGCCTCGATCCTGTATTTGTTACAGAGCTCTCTCACTATTCTGTCGGCATCAATGATCTTCTGAGCGGAAAGTGTGGGGTAGATGGTGGTGAAATGCAGCAATTTGCCCTGGGCATCCAGGCAGACCAGTTTGGCGCCGGTGCGAAATCCCGGATCCAGGGCCATGACTCTTTTCTGGCCCATGGGGGGCGCCAGCAGGAGGCCGCGCAGATTCTCGGCAAAGACCCGGATGGCTTCGCCGTCGGCACGCTCTTTCAAGGCGTTGCGCAGGTCATTTTCAAGGGATGGCCCCAGCAGTCTTTTGTACGAATCTTCCACCGCCAGGGCAACCTGTCGGCCTGCTTCGTTTT
>JAHJJF010000102.1 GCA_018823135.1 Pseudomonadota bacterium | reverse complement strand
TCGCTTGGTTACGATTCTGACAAGGTAGCGAGAAAATAATGTTTATTCAGGAGTGGGTTTTCTTTTCTTGGCCGGTTTCGGGTGGCTTATGGTAATTGATACTTTTTCCGGCATCACCTTGATCATCTTTGTCCGTGGTGGCGGAGTTACGGAAATCGCGAGCTGGTACTCGCCCGGCGACAGGTTGCCTGCATCAACCTTTGCCTTGATCTGTTCATTGAGATCAATTGAACTGTTGCCCATGCCAAAGGGAAGTTCGAGGTCGACACTGACCTTGTTCGGGGTAATTATATAGGTTGTCCTTTCAGCGCTATGATCAAAGTCGACAAATACATTGGTAAAAGTTTTCTTGACGATTTTTTCGGAAATATTGATCCTGGCGGTGACCACCGACTCGCCGATCAATTCGGCCACCGCATCCTCGAGATCTAATGCAACCTGCATTTCGGCAGGTTCTTTGAGTTGACCGATATCAATGGGTTTGGTGGGGAGGAAGACCTGATTCCCAAGGATGGATTTCGGCCCGTTAACGGTGATTGTCGCCGGGGTAAGGGTGATGTTGTTTAATTCAAAACCTTCAGCAGGTTTACCGCGGGTGACGGGTTTGATTGGCAGATCCTGATGAACGAGACTGTCTAAAAGCAGGGTCATGTGCGAGGGTTGTACACGCAAGGTCCTGATGCCCCGGGGAAATGGGATGGAATCTTCATCATTGCGTACGACAAAAGTTCCGGGAGTTGCATTGGAAAGATCGATGGATCGCGAGATGTGCTGATTGGAAAGTCCACGGACCAGTCCACGGGGTCCGCTGATCGTAACATCCAGCTGTTTCTTGAATTGATTGGAGATCACCAGATTCCGCGGGATATTTACGATCTCAACCGGGATGATGACATTCACATCCACTTTGTCTTCGCCTGCCACAAAGTACCAGAGGAAAATGGCGAACAGCAGCGATACCAGGCGAAGAAACCAGTTTTTCGGCCAGCTCAAGTTCTGGAGACTCGAAAAAATGTCTATGATTTGTTTAACCAGTTTTTCCATAATGCCTGTGTCTGATGATCTTTGGGAATAAAAATCGCGTCAAGCCGGCTTCTAAGCGCCTTCACGTCAAGATTTGAGGTGATCGCGCCATGTTGTACAAGGGAAATTTGCTGCGTTTCTTCGGATACCACAATAATAACTGCATCGGTTTCCTCTGAGAGGCCGATGGCCGCCCGGTGTCTTGTGCCGAGTTGTTTGCTGATGTAGGGATTCTTGGTAAGCGGCAGTACGCAGCCTGCAGTCATGATTCGGTTGTTGCGGATGATAAGGCCGCCATCATGGAGCGGTGAGCTCGTGTGGAAGAGGCTCAGGATAAGAGGTCTGCTGAGGGCCGCGTCAATTGTCTGTCCTGATTCAATAAAATCCTTAAGACCTGTTTCTCTTTCAATAACAATGAGAGCGCCGATTTTTTTCTGGGCCATGTAGTTTGCGGCGCTGACGATTTCTCCGAGAGAATGAATTGTGTCATCATAGGATTTTGTAAAGGGAGTTTGGCCGACCTGGGTAAGGGCGCGCCTGATATCACGCTGGAAAACAATAATGATGATCAAAAAGATTGAACTGAGTAATGTCCCCAGAAGCCAATAAAGCGTGAGGAATTCAAGCTCCCGGGCGCCGAAATATACGACAATTAATACGGTGATGCCGGCCAGCATCTGGACTGCGCGGGTGCCCCTGATGAATAAAATAATCCGATAAATGATGTAGGCGACGATAAGAATATCGACGACATCCTGCCAGCGAAGGGATTTTAATACTTCAAGCATTAATCAACCTCGGACTTACTTCGCCTGCAGGTTTTCTGTATGAATTGGATGGCATAATCGGGAATGCATTCCTTGCATCGTTCAATTACGATGGATCTTTTTATTAATGGACGGTTTTGCCGGGTGACCGGCCTAACAGGCATTAAGGCTCTCAGTAAGCGACTGATTCGGTGCTTTTTTACTCTGTGTCTTGTGCATCATGCCATTCAGTTGATACGGGAGATTGTATGATTCATATATATAAAACAATAATTAGCGATCTTCATCAAGGGGAGATGTTGATTTTTTTTAAAAAAAATGGCTAGTTGTGTCTGTTTTTGGATGCATAAGGGCCGCATGCGATCGGGTCCCGTAGTTTTTGTGAAAAAATAATATACATTTTGCTTGGGTGTTGACATACCTCTGAATTTGATTTATGTTAGCCAATTTTCAAAACTTTGTGTGCGTAATTGCGGCCACGTGGCCGTCTGATTATATATTTCCCGAAACCATATTTTAAATTTAAAAATGAAACCCGTTTGTTTCGGGTAGCTATGAGATTGAGATTGTTAGCGATTAATACAGGAGAGACAACTTGGCTAATCATAAATCAGCACTGAAAAGAAATCGACAGAGCCAGATCCGACGTGAACGGAACAAGGCGAACAAGAGCAAGATGAAAACGACTATCAAGGCAATCACCGCCGCAATCGAGGAGCAATCCGTAGACAAGGCTAAAGACGCCCTGCGCGATGCGATCAAGGTTATTGACAGGACTTCCGTCAAAGGGTCGCTGCATAAAAAAACCACCTCAAGGAAAGTATCCAGATTGACCAGGCGCGTGAATGCTTTTGTAAACAGCATACAAGCGGATGCATGAACTCGGAAGTTGACCTGTCGGATAGAAGGGCGTATGCGTCTTTTTGTGTAAATGCTCTTGGAATAAATCATTTTTTGGTGGATAATCGAAAAATGATGAGTGTGGGACAGTTTTTCATTTGTATTGCGCAATAGCATAAATCTGATTAAAGCCATGGAAAGCTCGTAGAGCCCATGGCTTTTTTTTTTGGGTGGACCTGCTTTCTATTGGTTGAAGCTTGCCGCAGCCCGAAATCTAAGACTTCCGGCTGTGGTGAAAATACCCGGGGCAGTCTTTCCATTACCCCCTTGCGGGGAATAAACGCTCGCAGATAGTGTTTAATGCGGGTGTTATCATTGGGAAATTATTTTTTTATGAAAGTCAGACACCAGCCGGAATTCGGAGATTTTAAAAAGCTGGCAACGGATAACGGATTAATTCCGGTTTTCAGGGAAATTATTGCCGACCTTGATACGCCGCTTACGGTTTTTGCCAAGGTAGCAGGGGAAGAAAAGCATGCCTTCCTCCTCGAAAGCCTTGAGGGCGGCGAAAAATGGGGCCGGTATTCCTTCATCGGTTTCGACCCGATTGTGGTGTTTGAAAGCCGGGGAGAAAATCTCCGGATTTCCCGTGACAATCACACTGATGAATTACACGGCGATCCGCTGAATGCTTTAAAGGATCTGCTTGCATCTTTCCAACTGAAGGGCGACTCGGAATTTCTGCCGCGGTTTTATGGCGGGGCCGTCGGCTATCTCGGGTATGACATGGTGCGGTTCATGGAGCGTCTTCCTGAGCAGAATGCCATTCTCGAAAATTTCCCGGACAGTGCATTCATGGTGCCGCGCATGGTTCTCATTTATGACAACCTCAAGCAGACACTCACCATCGTCAATTGTGTGGAAGTAAGCGCTCAGGCTGATCTCCCGAATCTGTACCGGAAGGCGATTGCCGGTATTGACGGAATAGTCAAACGACTGGCGCGGTCATTATCCTACAGTGAGCCTGCTGATATTACCCCCCATGAATTCACCTCCAATATGGAGGAAGAAACATTTAAGGAAATGGTCAGGAAGGCCAAGGAATACATCACTGCCGGTGATATTTTCCAGGTGGTGCTTTCCCAGCGATTTCATGCGGAAACCACGATCCCGCCGTTTACGCTGTATCGGGCATTGCGGCATATAAATCCCAGCCCCTATCTTTTTTATCTGAAAATGGGCGATATCATTCAGATCGGTTCTTCTCCGGAAATACTTGTCCGTTTGGAAAATGAAGAAATAGAACTTCGCCCCATCGCCGGGACAAGGCCCAGGGGCAAGACCCCGGAAGAAGATCTGGCTTTTGAAAAAGAGCTGCTTGCAGATCCGAAAGAGCGGGCGGAACATTTTATGCTGGTCGACCTCGGCAGAAATGATGCGGGACGTGTTGCCAGATATGGCACAGTCGAGGTCAGGGAGCAGCTGGTTGTCGAGCGATACAGCCATGTGATGCATATTGTTTCCGGGGTGCACGGTGTGTTGGATAACGGCAAGGATCAGTTTGATGTACTCAAGGCCTGTTTCCCTGCGGGGACGGTTTCCGGGGCGCCCAAGATCAGGGCTATGGAAATCATTGAGGAGCTTGAACCCCAACGACGCGGACCTTATGCCGGTGCCGTGGGATATTTTGGTTTTTCAGGGAATATGGATTTCTGCATAACCATCCGGACCTTTGTAATGCAGGGAAAGAACCTTTGGGTTCAGGCCGGTGCCGGAATTGTTGCTGATTCAGACCCGCAGAGAGAATACGAGGAAACCCTTAATAAGGCCAAAGGCTTACGGCGTGCAGTCGCTCTTGTTGAGCAGGGCTTTTGATGGTAATGAACACGATTGTTAATCGTCGGCTGTTTGGTTGGCCCAGGCCTCTGTGCTTCCTGTTTCTGATTTTTGGAATCATTGGGGGCGATAATTCAGCTTTGGATATTTTACGGAACCATCATGATTGTCCTCATAGATAATTACGATTCATTTACCTATAATATTGTGCAGCGTCTCGGCGGTCTCGGGGCGGAACTCACGGTTTTCCGCAATGATCAGGTTGATCTGGCGACCATTGAGAACCTTGCACCGGAGCGGCTGATTATTTCGCCGGGGCCCTGCACACCAGAAAAGGCCGGGATTTCTATTGAGGCCATCAGTTATTTCAGTGGAAAAATACCGATTCTGGGGATTTGTCTCGGACATCAGGCAATGGGTGAGGCATTCGGAGGTAAAACGGTGCGTGCCGGACGTCTGATGCATGGCAAAACCAGCATGATTTCTCATGACGGAAAAGGGGTGTTTTCCGGGTTGCCCGATCCCTTTGAAGCTATGCGTTATCATTCGCTGGTGGTTGAAGAACAGGGAATGCCTGACTGTCTTGAGATCTCTGCCAGGTCGGACCAGGGTGAACTTATGGGACTCCGTCACAAGGAATTTCCGGTGGAGGGCGTGCAGTTCCACCCTGAATCGATAATGACTCCGGATGGTGTACGGTTATTGAAGAATTTCATTGACCCGGGGTATACCGCATTATGGAAATGACAATTTTTTCCTTTGTTGTTTTTGGGCGGAATTCACCGTGTAACACGTTACATGAATTGGAGGACGGCAGTGATTAAGGAAGCAATCGGCAAGGTCATTACCGGCATTGATCTGACCCAGCCAGAGATGGTTGACGTCATGAATGAAATAATGAGTGGGGCTGCCACCGAGGCACAGATAGGTTCTTTTATTACCGCGCTTCGCATGAAGGGCGAAACCATTGATGAAATTACCGGGGCGGCCATTGTCATGCGCCGGAAGGCGGAAAAGATTGACGCAATGCCCCCAAGCGGTATCCTCGTTGATACCTGCGGTACCGGGGGGGACGGCACCGGAACATTCAACGTCTCCACCGCCGCGGCGTTTGTGGTTGCCGGCGCCGGGGTATCCGTTGCCAAGCACGGCAACAGGTCGGTATCAAGTCATTGCGGCAGTGCCGATGTTCTCGAGGCCCTGGGCGTTGATCTCAGTCTCACCCCGGATAAAATCTCACAATGTATCCGGGAAGTAGGGATCGGATTTATGTTTGCACCGCTGATGCACGGAGCCATGAAATACGCAATCGGACCACGGCGTGAAATCGGCGTGCGGACCATTTTCAATATACTTGGTCCCCTGACCAACCCTGCAGGAGCAAATGTTCAGGTCATGGGAGTCTTTGATCCGGGTCTGACGGAAAAACTGGCAACGGTTCTCGGAAAACTTGGGTCAAAAAGGGCCCTGGTGGTCTGCGGCGCTGGCAATATGGATGAAATCACTGTCACCGGAGAAACGACAATAGCGGATTGGGACGGCGAGAAGGTGTCGACCTATCAGGTAAAACCTGAAGATTTCGGGCTGTCCCGGGCGAAAATTGAAGACATTAAGGGTGGAGAAAATGCCCAGGCCGCAGCATCGCAGCTCAAGGAGATTCTCGGCGGCAAACAGGGCGCCTGCCTTGATATGGTCCTGGTAAATGCCGGCGCCGCATTGATGGCCGCCGGAAAGAGCGAAGACCTGAAAGACGGAGTGGAATTAGCCCGTGATATCGTCCGTTCAGGAAAAGCAATGGCTGCACTGGATGCAATGGTTGCTTTCTGCAGAAAATAATTACTGGTTTGTCTTGTTAATCAGTTATAAAAATCATGATAAAAATAGATAGATGATTCTCGATTCGATAGTTAAAGTTAAGCGGTTGGAAGTGAAAGATCTGCTGAATGCGCGAGTTCCAGGTAGGGACATCGGCAAAGTTGATCCGCCCCGGGGATTCAAGCAGGCCCTGCTGGCAGGTAAAGGCATATCGCTTATAGCAGAGGCTAAAAAGGCTTCGCCGTCAAAAGGGGTTATCTGCGCTGATTTTGATCCGGCAGAGATCGCCCGCCAGTATAAGCTTGCCGGAGCACAGGCAATGTCGGTGCTCACCGATGAAAATTTTTTTCAGGGTTCCCTGGATTATATTCCGCTGGTCCGGTCCGTCGTGGATCTGCCGGTGTTGCGTAAGGACTTTATTATTCATGAGTCGCAGATCGTGCAGGCGCGGCAATACGGCGCTGACGCTATTCTGCTCATTGCCGCAATTCTTGATCAATACCAGATGAGGGATTATCTGGAGTTTGCCCGGGAATTATCCCTTGATGTTCTGGTCGAGGTACACGACGAACATGAAGCGGAGATGGCCCTTGCCGCCGGCAGTGATTTTATCGGGATCAATAACCGGAATTTAAGGGAATTTACCGTTGATCTCAACACGACGTTTCAAGTGATGCGGGAAATCCCTGCCACTATTCCGGTGGTAAGCGAGTCCGGGATCAGGAGTAATGAAGACGTCAGGAAACTTGCTGAAGCAGGAGTTGCCGCGGTTCTGGTTGGTGAAACCCTCATGAAGTCGGCAGACAAGGCGGCCGCGGTAAGAGAATTGATGGGCTGGTGAGCCGGTCAAGAAAATCATAATCAGAAACGGATTAACCGGGAGGAATTTTATGACCGCCAGGACGCGGATTAAGGTTTGCGGTATGACGGATATGGCGGAAGCCAGAGGTGCGGCAGAAGCAGGCGTGGATGCACTGGGATTTATTTTTGTCAAACAAAGCCCCCGTTATATTGACCCGGATCTGGCCAGAAACATTATTAGGATTCTGCCGCCCTTTGTAGATGCGGTGGGGGTTTTTGTCAATGAAGATCCTGACGTTGTGGGAGAGATCGCCCAGTATTGCGGGCTTACCATGGTTCAGCTGCACGGGGACGAACCCCCGGAATACTGTCAGAAAATAACCACCAGAATTATAAAAACATTCAGCGTCGGGGCAGGCAGGCAGGCACCGGATTTATCCCCATATGCCGGGATTGTTTCCGGCTTTCTTTTTGACACCTTTCATGAAAAAATCGCTGGAGGGACGGGGGAGACTTTTGACTGGTCTATCCTTGAAGGGATAGAAGCTCCCGGGCCGATAATCCTCGCCGGGGGACTTGCCCCTGAAAACGTCAGCGAAGCAATCAGACAGACCTCCCCTTTTGCAGTGGATGTTAATTCCGGAGTAGAAATTGAGCCCGGCAGGAAGCTGCTTGAAAGAATTCGTATGTTTGTCCAGGAAGTCGGGAAGGCCGACCGGCAATCATAAGGCCGACCTGTTCACAATCCGTATCCTCTGTGAACTATTCGTTTTTCACAACAATAAACCTGGTGTGGTTGTTCCGGTTGATCAGGAACAGAATGTTTTCTGACTTCTTGGTATTTTTCAATATTGCATTATAGGCGTTCAAGTCGCCAACCGGCATCTGATTGACTTCAAGGATCAGGTCGCCTCTTCGCATGCCGGCTTCTGCAGCAGGGGAGCCCGCTTCGACGTCTGTGACCAGCAGTCCTTTCTTTTCCTCAATCCCCAGAGATTCTGCCAATTCCGGAGTCAGTTCCTGGACGGTGAGACCGGCGGTCTGTTGAGGTTCTTCCCCGGCATCTCCATAATTGATTTTCTCTTCTTCCAGTTTGCCGATGGTAACCGATATTACCTGTTCCTTGCCTTTGCGGATAATCGTTATTTTTTCATGAGTACCCGCAGTTGTCTGGGCCACCATGGCCGGCAGCTGGGTCATGTGGGTTATTTCTTTATCCTGGTATTTGATGATCACATCGCCGGGGAGGATGCCGGCCTTTTCTGCGGGACTGTCCTTTGAGACTTCGCCGACAAGGGCGCCGATGGGTCTTGTCAGACCGAACTGTTTGGCCAGTTCGGTGGTAACATCCTGGATCATTACTCCCAGCCAGCCCCGGCTGACCTGTTTATGTTCCTTGAGCTGTTTTATGACCCATTTAGCCATGTTGACCGGTATGGCAAAACCCAGGCCGATATTGCCACCGCTTCTGCTGTAAATCGCCGTGTTGATGCCAACCATTTCTCCGTTCATATTGAAAAGCGGCCCCCCGGAATTTCCCAGGTTAATGGACGCGTCGGTCTGAATGAAGTTCTCGTAAGGGCCGCCACCGATTGATCGACCCTTGGCGCTGACAATGCCTGCTGTAACTGTATGCTCGAAGCCGAAGGGGTTGCCGATGGCCATGACCCAATCCCCGACACGTAAAGAATCGGAATCACCAAATATCGCAAAGGGCAGGGCTTTCTCCGGAGTGATTTTAATCAGCGCAATGTCGGTCTTTGGATCCCTGCCAACTATTTCAGCTTCATATTCCTCTAAATTTGTCAGCCGTACTTTGATTTTATCGGCGTTCTCAATGACATGGTTATTGGTGATAATATAGCCGTCGGCGGAATTGATTACCCCAGAGCCCAGGCTTGTTGTTTTTTTGTCCTGCTGCTGGTGAGGATGTTCGCCGAATTCCTGAGGGGGGATCTCAAAAAAACGTTTGAAGAACTCCGGGATTTCTTCATTGTTAAACGGTTGTTTCTGGGGGTGTCTCTGGAGTTGTTTTTTGGGAGGGCTTAATACCTGTGTTGTATAAATATTGACCACTGTGGGACCGAGTTTTTCAGCAAGATCGGCAAAGGTCGAGTTAGGATTGGTCAGCGCCAGGGCTTCCCGATGCAAAGTAACCGGCAGTATAAATGCCAGTATTAAGAGACCGTGGAATAAACGGATGGGAGAAACGGCTGTCAAGGATGTTGTTATGGCTTTCATCGGTGCTCCTCTGTAATGCATTTCCTGATTGTTATGGATTGTAATACTCAGGGATTGTTTCGGTTTGTCTGATCAAGATAGATATATCGTATTTAATATGGCCTATACATCCTTTGTCAAGGGGGGCTCGCTTCTGTTTACTTAAATAAAAGAATGGGGTCGCATGGCTGGGCAACCATGCGACCCCAGTGGAACCAGGGAATGGTTCCTGAGGGAAGGAGGAGTAAAAAACAATGCTACATGAAATGTTGCATTTATAAATTAGACATTGCGGTAAATGAAAAGT
Source organism: Pseudomonadota bacterium (assembly GCA_018823135.1). Taxonomy (NCBI): domain Bacteria; kingdom Pseudomonadati; phylum Pseudomonadota; species Pseudomonadota bacterium. The sequence continues at coordinate 38,523 of JAHJJF010000102.1, read as the reverse complement.
TCCGGGAAAAAATAATTCGTTTAAATATTTTTTGGATTGCTGAAAATGATCAGCAGGGTTTGAACTTTTTTAAGGGGACGGAAAAGAGTGTTGTGCCGGGGTATTGTCATCGCCTGGGAGTTTCAGCTTTTCCGGGGTGAAATAGCGGCAAGCAATGAACGCATAAAAAAGTTTACTTGATCAAAATAGCCACTCGTATGATGTCGCGGTTGTAGCTTGAGAGAATTGCCTGGGCGCCAGGAGGTGATACCTGGACGTGATAATTCTTAAGAGAAAGTTGCAGATGAGGCAGATCCTCGGGGGGAAGAAAAAGTATCAGAAGGTTGCCGTCAAGGACGCGAGGGTTCCACGTTTTTTCAGCAAGGAGAGAATGATAGAGTTTTGTCGGAGGACGTTGGTTTGTGGCTTGGACCGTTATCAGCAGATCAGGGGGTACATGGTTTGTTGAATCGGACCCGAGAAAATTGTTTACATATCGGTTGAGCAGATGATTTCCAGGACGTTGATAAATGCCTCTTGCTGACCTTCCTGTTGAAGCAAAGGAAATATCAGGGGCGAATGCGAGTCCATGGGGAGTAATATTATTCTGGAAAAATCCTGGATATTGTTCGGCCGGGCCATTGTAGATGGAGAAGTTCTGTAAGGGGTTGTTGCCGCCGGAATAAGGGGTCGCATCTGCAACAGTGATGGATGGTCCGTCGCCTGGTTTCTGAGCGATATTCTGCTTCGGGATGGATTGGTTTTCCATGAAAGGCTTTTCCTGAAGCACGGTTTTATAAAGGGCCATGCAGGTAAACGCAATAACGATAGTTGTGGCCGCGGCAGGGATGGTCATGGTGGGATTGGCATGTCGGAACCAAAGGAGGAAGCGCAGGAGCATATTTTTCTTTTCGAGTTTCGCATGGATGCCGGCAAGCATACCCCTTGGGACCGGTTCCGGTTCAATGGAGTGAAGGAGATGGAGAGTGTCCCTGAAATATTTCCATTCCTCTGCGCATTGGGAGCAGGAATCGAGATGCTCTTTTACGGAGGACGATTCCTCTGCATTTAAGTCGCTTTCGAAAAAATCTGAAAATTGATGCTGAATTTTTGTGCATTCCATAATGATGTCCCGGTAATTTAAATCCTGTTCTTGAGTCTGTTTTTAAGAGAGGTCCTGGCTCGGTTAAGTTTTGATTTAACGGTTCCCAGGGGTAAGTCCAGGGTTGAGCTTATCTCTTCGTAGGAGAGTTCTTGAAGATCTCGCAGGATGAGTATTTCTTTTTCGGTTTCAGGCATGTCGGAAATAGTTTCTCTGACCAGGTTGATAATGCGTTTCTTCTCGAGTTCTTTCTCCGGGGATGTATCTGATTGAAGTTGTATAAAAGTGTCCGGGTCATCAATTGATAAGGAAGTGAAAAAGCCTTTTCGGTAAAGCTGCTTGTAACGATTTCTGCATCGGTTCAGGGCTATCTGATAGAGCCAGGATGAGAATTTTGATTCTTCACGCAACTGCGGTAAAGACTTGTAGGCCGCAACAAAGATGTCCTGGGTTAGATCTTTGGCCTCTTCCTCCTGTTTGACGTAATTCAACGCAAGGTTGTATATGGTTGCCTGGCAGAGCAGGACTAATTGGTTGAATGCCTGCTGGTTCCCATTTCGGAATGCCCGGACTATCTCTGCCGTATCATGTTTAAACATTATAAGTGACGCCTGACTCTGAGGCTATCCGGGCTTTTGTGGACAGCAACCAGTTAATCTTTATGACAATGGATAGTAAATAAAAGTTCCAGATGATATTTTTTTTCTCGGTAATGTGAAAAAATACAACTATGCCGTTTGCAACACCGGTCAATATTCTTGATTTGAGCCTCTGTGTAAAACAGAAGTCGGCAGAAAGGCCAATCGGCAACTCCCTGGTTAATCGTATATTAAAAAGTGTAATACGGTTAAACCACAATGTTTTTTTTTTGGGAATCAGAAATATCATTTCACAATTGCATCAATAACTGATTATGTTTTATTTTTTTATAATGAGTTGAACAGGAACAGGGAGTTCATTCCCCGTGGTTCGGAGCACGTGCTTTCCTGCCGCGGGGAGCTTCAAGTGCCGTGGCTATATAAATGTATCAGGGCGATATTCATGGAAAAAATAATAAAAGAATTGAGAAGTGTCTTTCTGTTCAAAGATAACACCCTTGTCGGGGATATTGTATTGATTGTCGCGGAAAAGCCCCAGGCCATGCTCTATGCGCTGGTAACGGATATCCAAAGGGACGAATCAAGGCTCGATGAATGGTGGCATGTGTCACTGCAGGTTCTGTCTTTCCCGCCGAAGAAAACCATGTGGACTCTGCGATTGCCGCAATTCACCGGCAAGGAGTTTTTTACCATGGGAGGTGAAAGTCGTTTCATTCAGGCGATAAGATTTGATTCCCCTGGAGAGGAAAAAGATTTGCAGGTGAAGGGCAAAAAGAAAAAGACTGTTCTGCGGGTGGTAAAATAGGTTCAAGAGATTTAGGGGAGTTGCGGAAAGTTTTGTGATTGATTTTCTCGTGGGGATTCGGTGCAGGGGGAATGAATCAGAAGGCTGATTGATTTTGCATGAGGGGCTGGGTTGCCTGGAGTTTCTCCATGACTTTCCAGAAACATTCAGGGCAGTAGCCGTGTGAAAGTATCATCTTGGGGGGGAGTGGTTGTTTTACCCACCCCTGTTCTTTTTTGGTTTTATTGCATACACAACAAACGGTAGTCACTGGTTTTCTCCTTTTTTTGCAACTGCTTGTGTAAAGACTTATCGGCGGTTTTTATGATAACTTTACTGTTCGCTTGATTTTTTTTTATATATCTCAGGGAGATAGCGTGCTTGTTGGTGATGTGCGGCAGTTTGTCTGAAACAGGTATGGAGTAATATGGGAACTCACTCATCAGAAAGACAACTCATTGAATCGATTAGGAAACAGGTGGATTGTGCTGCTCCGACTCTGGTTCGGGGAATCGGTGATGATTGCGCGGTCTTTATGCATGATAGTCAGTCGCTTTCATTAATGACCGTGGATACCTTGATCGAGTCGGTTCATTTTGACTTGAGCTGGCATCCGCCGGATCTTTTAGGGCGGAAAGCCGCTTCGGTTAACATTAGTGATATCGCCGCCATGGGGGGAAAGCCGCGGTTTGTGCTTTTATCCCTGGGGCTATCTGGAGATCAGGATGACGGATGGGTGGACGCATTCATCAGAGGGTTTACCGCGGTTCTTGATGAGTATGGCGCAAAGCTCATCGGCGGAGATACAGTGAAAAGTCCGGGGCGGATCATGCTTTCGGTAACGGTTTACGGAGAAGTGGACGCTGATAAGGTTTTGTATCGTTCGGGCGCAAAAAAAGATGACTCGGTATGGGTGAGCGGTTTTCTGGGTGAGGCAGCCGCTGGTCTTGAATTGTGCAGGAATCCCCGATTGCGCGGTGGGGCGGAATGGCAGTCGCTGGTTTCAGCCCATATTAATCCCAGCCCGCAGATCCAGTTGGGCGGCCTTCTGGCAGCAAGCGGGCTTGTCAGTGCGATGATGGATTTGTCCGATGGGCTTGCCACCGATCTTGCACATCTATGTACTGCAAGCAATGTTGGCGCCGAAATCGTTTCAAGCCGGATTCCCGTTTCAACACAAATGGCCAGAGCCGCAACTTTGCTGGGGTATTCCCCCTTTGATTGGGCATTAAAAGGCGGGGAAGACTATCATTTACTTTTTACAGCTCCCGGATATGCTGATGATTCATTGTCCCGACTCGTCAAAGATACACTTGGTTCGGATATTTTCTGCGTCGGCAGGATAGTTGAAGAACCTGGCGTGCGACTCATCGAGGAAGGCGGGGCGGTTGAAATCGGCTATCAGGGATTTGACCATTTCAGCCGGTGAAGATGGAAAGCCCCCGAAAGCATGGGGGGCTTGATGGCTCACACTTTTTTAGAACGGCAGGCTTCAATCTGCAAACCCCTGTTCTTCAATTAAAAAAAATACAGTTATTTTTCGCTTTATAGTTTATATTATTGATAATTTTTACGTCTGACTCCCCGCCAAGAATTGGAGGCAGGCCCTGAATTCGGTTTTTCAGCTGTTGGATTCCGCTGATTTGATAAATTCTCCGGGGCTAAAGGAATGGCCCTGGATTTATAAAATCTTTCTATCGATAATGGACTTGATTCTGTCCGGAAAGATAAAGCCATTCATGGTGCCTGTGTTCACATTTCCTTTTCATTTATTTTCAGCATCCTCATACCGGCTTTTTTGGGCTTGCGGCTTTTCAAGGGATATTAATGACGCCTAAAAAAACGAACCGGATCATAGATGTTGACAGTCTCCCGACTTTGCCTTCCGTGGCTATTGAAGCAATCCGGCTTATGGAAGGCGAAGATTCAAGTTTTGAATCAATCGCTGATCTGTTAAAAAATGATCAGGTGCTGACCGGCAGAATTCTCCATTATGCGAATTCCGCTTATGTCGGTGCCCAGCGAAAAATTACATCCAACGCGCAGGCTATATCTCTTCTCGGCTTTAATTCAGTCCGCAGCATTATTCTTTCCGTATCGATTTTTGATTGTTTCAAAGGGCAGTTTTCAGAACACCGGGACAAGCTGGTGAATTTCTGGTTGCACTCCATCGGGGTTGCAGTCACTGCCGAAGCTCTTGCAGAAAAGCTTGGATTTCCATCGCCTGAGGAGGCTTATATTGCCGGGTTGCTTCATGATCTTGGCAAATTAGCGATCTATATTCAATTTCCCAGTGAGTTTGAAGAAATCTGCCTGGAGATTGACCGGAAAGGTGCCTATGCCTTACAAGGAAATCTGCCCCTTGATATTGAATATGCAAAACTTGGATTCAATCACATTGATGCCGGCAAGCAAATCGCCGATTGCTGGCGGATTCCTGAATCACTCGGAAAGGTCATGTGGCTGCATCATCAGCCGGTTTTTGAAACCATAGAACCTGAAACCGCAAACCTTTCCAAGTTGATCCGATTTGCCGATGTTCTTTGTGTTACCCATAATATCGGTTCAAGCTATTTCCTGGCAAGCGGCACCCAATGTCATGAGCATTTTCATTATGCGCTGGAAAATCTTCTGCTGCATCATCATTTTACTTCCAATGATTTGTTGGAAATAATCGAAGAGGTCTCAGGGAAAGTCAAGGATGTCGGCAGTGTTCTCGGTTTCTGGGATGAAGATGAGTACCGGAAGCTTATCAGTTCCGCCAATGTTAGCCTCGGCAGGATGAGCATGTACCTGGAAAAGAACAACCGACAGCTTGAGGAAATGAATCTGGTCTGCGGTGCTACATGCGAAATGACCCGCAGGTTGAAACCAGGCGTTTCTCTGGAGGCGGCGGCGGAAGTGGTTGTTGATTCGGTTATAAAGGCTTTCGGGGTTGAGCGGTGCCTCTGCATGTTACGTGACCCGGAGGCTTGCGCCTATGTCGGGAGATTTTCTGACGGCAGGAAGATGCACACCTTGAATATTCCTGCGCATCTTTCTGAAATGAAAAAGAAATTTTCTGGCAGGGGCAAGATCTCAGAAATTGAAAGCGAGGCGATTGAACGCCTTGAACAGACGGCCATTGACTTATCCAAAGGCGCTATCTTAGAGTCAGGGGTTATAAATATGGTCGCAGGTTCGAATTTTTTAGCGACTTTTTTTGTTTCGGATAATAAATCAGGAATGTCGGAAGATCATATTTTCGGCGAATTGATCGTTGATTTTTCCGAGGACCTTGATATCCGTGGCAGCAGCCTTGAATCTTTAAAAACGAATTTTGAAACCATTGCCCTTGCCGCTGGAAACGCCATTGAACGTCTGATCCTTGAAAAGGATCTCACCCGGCAGACCCAGGAAATGGCCGCCACTTCCCGGAAAATGGAGGAAAGCCAGCATCAGCTTTTCCATTCGCATCGCCTGGCGACGGTGGGCAGGCTTGCAGCTGGCGCCGCCCATGAAATCAACAACCCTTTAACAATCATCTCGTTGAATATTCAGATCCTTGAGCGCATGCTTGCAAAGCAGAAGGATGAGCAACCCGAAATAGTTGACCGACTCAAAATTATTTCCGAGCAGGAGGAAAGGATATCCAAGATTATCCAGGACCTCATGGGCTATGCGCGTCCCACTGAACCCCAGTTCTGCCAGGCATCGGTGGGCAATATCATCAATAAGGTTTTATCGGTGATCGGTGACCGTGTTTCCATGAAAGATGTGAAGGTGGAGAATCAGATCCCGGAGGATATGGCGATGGTGATGGTTGATCCTCTGCAGATCGAGCAGGTTTTCATGAATTTGATGATCAATGCCAACCATGCGATGCCCGCCGGCGGGAAGATTATTCTTTCCGCTGAAATCAATGATGGATTGGTAAACGTTATTGTTGCAGACACCGGGGAGGGAATATCCAAAGAAAATCTCGGGAAGATATTCGATCCATTTTTCACCACCAAGAAGGAAGGCGAGGGCACCGGCCTCGGCCTGGCAATCTGTCATTCCATTGTCGAACATAACGGCGGATATATGCGGGTCAAAAGCGAAGTCGGAGTGGGTACGACATTTATCATCGCCCTGCCCGTGGACAAGAGCAGCAGGCTGCAGAAAATGAAACGGGCCCTGGGTCGAAAAGATTCGGATGCAACGGCTGTCCCTGAAAAATGTCGCATACTGGTAATCGATGATGAAAGGTTCATCAATGACATGCTGCAGGAAAATCTTAAATCCGTAGGGTATGAAGTAGACGGGGCCTATGACGGGGTTGAAGGTATCGGCTTGCTGCGGTTTAAGAGATATCACCTTGTTCTCCTGGATATCCGGATGCCCAGAAAAGACGGGCTTGAGGTATTGAAATTTGTCACAGAAGAATTTCCGGACTTGAAAGTGGTGATTATTACCGGGCTGGCCTCAAAGGAAGAAGTTGCAGAGACCGTCCGTCACGGTGCCTATGCATGTTTGAAAAAACCCTTCAAACTGGAAAGGGTATTGGAAACGGTGAGTGCGGCACTCAAAGATGTGTGTTCCACGTATATGGATGAATAGCCTCTTGTGAAAGAATTATTAAGCATAACCGAGATTTCCCGGGCAACCGGACTTGAAGAAAGTCTGTTGCGTTTTTATGAATCCGAATATTCGCACCGTCTGCCGGATAAGATTCTTCACGGCGATTCCCTGGTATATTCTGCCGATGCGGTCCAGGCCTTTAAGCAGATCCATGCGTTGCATGCCCCGGACAAGAAAAACGTGCCTGAAAGCGCCAACCGCTATGCCCGGGTCATTGCTGTCACCTCAGGCAAGGGCGGAGTGGGGAAAACCAATATCGCCCTGAACCTGGCGATAGAATTTCAGCGCCAGGGCAGTATGAGTCTGATACTGGACGCAGACATGGGCATGGCGAATATCCACCTTCTCGCCGGGCTTAACCCGGGGCGGGGCCTTGCTGATGTGATTAATTCCGGCGTTGATATTGCCGATATTATTGCTCCAGGCCCGGAAGGAATCGGCATTATTCCCGGCGGCGGCGGTATTCTGTCGCTTTCCGACAGTACTCGCGGCGAGCGCATGGAGATCATGCGCTCCCTGGAAAGAGTCGAACGGCAGGCAGATATCATCCTGGTTGACACCGGAGCCGGGATGGGGCCTTCGGTGCGTGATTTTCTGATGTGCGCCGATGAGATTCTTTTTGTCCTGGTGCCTGAAATCACATCTCTTGCCGATGCCTACGGCCTGTTGAAATCCCTGCATCGGGAGAAAATGCGGCAGTGTAAACTGTATTCAGTTATAAATATGGTACAGACCTTGAAACAGGCGGTTGATATTGCCACTAGGTTTTCATTATGCGCCGATGAATTCTTGGGAAGAAAAGTGGAAAATGTCGGCTACATCATGAGGGACTCGGCAATAGGTGCTGCAACTGCCAGAAGAACACCTTTCTCGGTTTTCAAGCCCCAGGCGCGCGCCAGTCGCAACATACATAATATTGCCAAGGTACTGTTGGCCAATGAAATGCCTGAACTTCTTGCAAGTTCCGCCTTCAGGCGATATATGCGAGCGGTGAGCGGCGAGATTCTTGAAAAAAAAATGGAAGTTAACGGCATCGGTTCCGAAGTTACCAGCGGGGCTGCATCAAAAGATGTAACGGCTGCAAACATCGGTCGGATAAAGACCGGAGCCTAATCCAGGTAACACCCATGGAGTTTTATGATGAATATCCTGCCCTGGCCTGACAAATTCGGACTGACGCGAAACCCTTTTAAAGATACGCTGGATACAACACTTTTTTACCGGACCCGGCAGCATGAAGAGGCTTTGGTGAAATTGCGGCTGGGGATTTATGACCGCCATGCCCTGATTCTTCTTTCCGGGGATTCAGGCACCGGGAAAACCATTGTCTCGCAGGCCGCTTTACGCTCTCTCGGTGCAGCAGATGTACTGCCGGTTTTTGTTTTTGTGCATCCTGGAATGGGCAAAGGACCCCTTCTTGGGGCAATTCTCAAGGAGCTTGAGGTTGAGAAAATTGCAAGGTATACCGGTGACCGTCTGGCGCAGTTGCAGGATGCCGCCCTTGGCTTTTACTCCAAGGGGCAAAGGATTGTAGTAGTTATCGATGAAGCTCATTTTTTGAAAGCTGATGCCCTTCATATTCTCCGGACCCTGTCAAATCTTGAGACAGAGCAGGAAAAGCTCATCACCGTAATTCTCGTTGCGGAAAGATCCCTTACTCGTCGACTGAGCGCCCCCTCCTACGCTTCTCTGCGCAGCCGGATCACTTTCGGGATCAACCTTGATCCTTTGACCCCGGAGGAAGCTGAGCAGTATGTAAAATTCCGGCTGCTGAAATGCGGCGCCACAACTGATCTTATCCCCGGCGACGCCTTTAAGGTTTTGCATAAACTGAGCGGCGGCATACCCCGCGAGATCAACAGGCTGCTTTATAATTCTTTTATGGAAGCGATGTCAGGGGATAATTCCCTGGTCAATACGGATATACTCATGAAAGCGGATCGGAAAATTGGAGTTGTTAATGGGTGACATCAGCCGCTTAAGACTTCATGGAGCCCGTTCTTTCAAGCCGGCCGAGAATGAAGGGGTCAACAAAAAAGAACTCGATGTCCTTGATGGTTTGAGTTCCATTAATACTGGGACAAAAAGTGACAGTGATCCACAAAAATCCAATCAAGAAAGGCCTATTCTGGTCTTGAAGAAAAAATAATTTTTTTTTCGCTGATATTTTTTCGTGCACCCTTTTTTGTTCCGGCGTTATCTCTGATATCTCCCATCCCTCATCTGATCACTAGAATTTTCGAGGTTACATCTACATCGATGTGATTTATCTTGCTAACAGCATTTTGACAGTGAAGTCTTTTACCTCAAAGTGGAAAGGAAATGACTACGGAATTTAAACTGGTTTCGGATTTTTTACCTGCAGGCGATCAGCCCCGCGCCATAGATATTCTGACCAGAGGGATTCTGGCCGGCGCCTGCGATCAGGTTCTCCTCGGTGTTACCGGTTCAGGTAAAACCTTCACCATTGCCCACGCTGTCGCAAATGTTCAGAGACCGACCCTGATTATCGCACCCAACAAAACACTTGCCGCGCAGCTTTTTTCAGAAATGAAGGATCTGTTTCCGGAAAACGCCGTGGAGTATTTTGTGAGCTATTACGACTATTATCAGCCTGAAGCATATATTCCGCAGTCGGATACCTACATTGAAAAAGATTCGGCGATTAACGATACCATTGATAAAATGCGCCATTCCGCCACCCGGTCATTACTTACCCGAAAGGATGTGCTCATCGTTGCCAGTGTTTCCTGCATCTATGGCCTTGGATCTCCTGACGAATATCGCAATATGCATCTTTTTCTCAAGACCGATGAAGAATATCCCATGGAGGAAATCCAGCGCCGGCTGGTGTATATGCTCTATGAGCGTAATGACATTTCCTTTCATCGCGGCGTTTTCCGGGTGCGGGGCGATGTGCTTGAGATTTTCCCGGCCTATGAAGATGACCGGGCAGTGCGGGTTGAACTTTTTGGAGATACCATTGACAGGATTTCGTTTATTGATCCGCTGCGGGGATCGGTATTGGAAGAAGTCATTGAGTTGACGGTATTTCCCGGCAGCCATTTTGTGACCTCAAAGGAAAGATTGCAGACTGCAACCGGGACTATAAAGGCGGAATTAATCCAGCGACTGAAAGAATTAACCGACAGCAATCAGCTTGTGGAGGCGCAGCGCCTTGAACAGCGCACGGACTTTGATCTGGAAATGCTTTCGGAGCTCGGCTATTGCCACGGCATTGAAAATTACAGCCGCCATTTCACCGGCAGAAAATCCGGTGAACCGCCGCCGACATTATTGGATTATTTTCCGCCGGATTTTCTGTTGATCATTGATGAAAGCCACATAACCGTGCCCCAGCTGCACGGCATGTATCTGGGCGACAGATCCCGCAAACAGACTCTGGTGGATTTCGGGTTTCGTCTTCCTTCCGCCAGGGATAATCGGCCGTTGCGGTTCGATGAGTTTGCCGCGCGGATTCATCAGACCGTTTATGTATCCGCAACACCCGGTGATTTTGAAATGGACAAGGCTCAGGGGAAAGTCGTGGAACAGGTCATTCGTCCCACCGGTCTCATGGATCCTGAAATCGAGGTGCGTCCGGCAACATCACAGGTTGATGATCTGCTGGGGCAAATACGATCCAGAACATCACAGGGGGATGCTGTTTTGGTTACCACCCTGACCAAGAGAATGGCCGAGGATCTGACGGAATATTACGAAAAACTCGGTGTCAGGGTGCGTTATCTGCATTCTGATATTAAGACATTGGATAGGGTCGAACTCATCCGGAATCTCAGGAAAAGGGAGTTTGACGTGCTGGTGGGGATTAACCTGTTGCGCGAGGGGCTTGATATCCCGGAAGTCTCTTTGGTCGCGGTCCTTGATGCCGACAAGGAGGGATTCCTTCGCAGTGCGCGGTCTTTGATCCAGACTTGCGGTCGGGCGGCGCGTAATGCCGCAGGAAAAGTTATCCTTTACGCTGATAAAATAACCAATGCGATGCAGTATACAATTGACGAGACCACAAGAAGACGTGCGCTGCAGATGGCCTACAACAAAAAAAATGGTATAACGCCGGAGACCATCCGGGCTAAGATTAAAGATCTTGTCGGAACAATTTATGAGCAGGATTACGTTACCGTGGAGCTTGAGGCGGCAGAGCCTGGATATGGCTATGGGGTATCCCGCAAAAAACAGTGGGATGGGGTTGAGGAATTGAGAAGGGAAATTAAAATAGTTGAAAAGGAGATGTACTCTGCTGCGGAAAATCTTGAATTCGAGCTTGCCGCAAAGCTTCGCGATCAGCTTAAATCTCTCAGAAAAAAGGAACTCGAGTGGCTCTGAAAAAGAAATTTATTTATGATTTCTTGTTGTTGTTTGTGCCGACCATGTTTATCTGGCTGACCAGAATTTTATTTGCAACCTGTCGAGTTGATTACAAGGGTTTCAATAATTTGGAAGAATGTGAAAAAGGTTCAAGGCCTTTTATCGCGGTTTTCTGGCATTACTCGGTTTTTTTTGTCATGCATTTTTGCCGGGGACGTTCCTGGGTTGCCATGGTCAGTGCCAGCAAGGACGGCGAATACGTCTCTCATCTCCTCAATAAACTGGGAAATGAAACGGTGCGCGGTTCCCGGGGCAAAGGCGGGCTCAAGGCGCTCAGGGAGATGGCGGCGCACATGCAGGAAGGGAAAAATGCAGCTATTGTGGCGGACGGGTCAAAAGGTCCGGCCCTGGTGGTTCAGGCCGGGATGATTCTGCTTGCCAGCAGGACTGGGGCGCCGATCCTGCCGTTTATCTGCGCGGTGGACAGGTACTGGGCGTTTACGAGCTGGGACCGGACTATTCTGCCAAAACCCTTTGCCAATATTATTTTTACCTGCGGTGAAGCGATGCAAGTTCCACCGGATATCCGTTCCAAGGATATTGAAGTCTACAGGCTCGAACTGGAGACTAGGTTGAATGCCCTTTATTTAGAAGCCTGGAGTGAGTTCGGTAAGGAGCATCATTGATTTCAATGTTTGTAGTGGTTGAAAAATATGCTACATTACATTTAATTAAATTTTATTGAGCTGTCGGTCTTGCTTGGAGGTTCGATTCATGAGTTCGGCGCAGCTGGCCTTTTAATGGAAAAGGTTGAAAATTGTAACCTCTGATGGTTGGAGTGGTGAGTCGCATGCCTGTGAAAATTCTTATTGTAGATGACGAAAAAGAAATCCTTGCCTGGATGAAGATCTCCCTTGAGAATATCGGATTTCATGTGAGATGCTCGATTGATGCGAAAGACGCTTTAAAGGCCTACGATGAAGAGAAGGCGGACCTGATTATAACCGACATGGTCATGCCGGGAATGAGCGGCTTGACCTTAATCATGGAATTAAACAAGATTGATCCTGAGGTGAAAATTATCGCCATATCAGGGGGAGGGATAATAAACGGTCAGCGGTATCTTGCCCTGGCCAAGGAGATCGGCGCCGATCTCATGCTCCCGAAACCTTTTGGAGAGAAAGAACTGCACCTGGCAATAAAAGAAGTTTTAGGCTAGGCGTGTTTGACTCCTGAAATATCCGGAGTTACTCCTTTCATCAAGTGAAGTTGAAACGCAAACAGGCCGATGGGATTTCCCATCGGCCTGTTTGCGTTATAATGCTAATTGGCAACTGTTCAGGTGAATAGTCTGTAGGTGTTTAGTCTTTCAGCAAACAAAATATCAAAGCAAAGCGCTCATCACTTCAGGAACGATTCGGCTTATGTGCCATTCATATGCTGACAGTCTAAACAGCTAATCAACCTGATTAGTTAAGCTTTTTCATGATTGCTTCACTTACTTCGTTAATTGACGATCGCCCGTCAACGGATATTACCTTGGTTTTTCCGCCCAGAGTTTTAAAGTAATTGACCGCAGCCATTGTTCCGGTTTTATCGTCGTAATAGATATTGTGACGTTTGTCGATGGCCGCATCATCTTGATCATCAGCCCTGGTATTCAAAGCACCGCCGCATACCCGGCAAACAATTTTGCCGTCTTTTTCAACGGGTTTGATGGCTTCAAAGGCAATATGGTTTGGATGGTTGTTATCATTGACGCAAAGTCTCCGGCCGGTAATTCTGAGTTTTGCGATATCCCGCGGCAGGACGATTTCTATGACGTAATTCAGGGCGATTCCTGCATCTTTGAGGGCTTTTGCCAGGGTTTCTCCCTGGACCTTGTTCCGCGGAAATCCGTCCAGGATCCAACCCTTTTTGCAGTCGTCTTCCTTGAGGCGATTGAGGATCATCGGGATAGTGATATCGTCTGGAACCAGATCGCCTCGATCAATATACTCTTTGGCCTTTTTGCCGAGTTCCGTGCCGCCGCCGATGTTCACTCTGAAAATCGCCCCGGATTCAATGTGGGGCATGTTGTATTTCTTTTGAACTATGGCGCCTTGCGTGCCTTTGCCGCTTCCATTGGGACCAAAAACCAGAATGTTCATAAATCTCTCCTTTTGTTGTATTTAATGATCGCAATATGCCTAATCATATCCGGGTGTAATATGCGCAAAGGAGGCTGTTGCCATGTCGGTCGGGACAGAAGGCTACGTTTGAAAAAGCTGAAAATCGACCGCCGGTTCTTGGAGCCGTAGTACTGTATTCCAGGAAAACTGCCAGAAATTGACTGCTCTCTCCCCACACAAAAGTGTGGAAAATATAATCCAATTACCGGTCAATGCCAACAAAATATCTTCGCGGCTGAGAGTGTTATAAAGTATGTTTAGTGATGCGTGTCAATGCTTTCCCTTTATTTTTTTTATTTTTCCGGAGATGTTGCTGCAAGTATTGTCAAATATTATGCAATACGGCAGGAATAATCTCTTCAAGGTAAGGAGCCGATGAACTCACTCCCCTGTATAATCAGAGCGTTGCTGTTGCTGTCGATGATCCTCTGGGGAGGGATTATCTACTCAAACACCTTGGACGTGCCGTTTTACTTTGACGATACGTCAAATATTGAGGAGAACCGTGCAATCCACCTGCGTGATTTCAGTCTCTCGAGCCTGCTGGGGGCAGGAGAAAAAAGTATTCTTCCCAAGCGGGTGGTGGCCAATATAAGCTTTGCCGTCAACCAGTATTTCCATGGTAACGCTGTTCCAGGATATCATCTTGTCAATATAGCCATTCACCTGATCACAACTCTTTTTCTGTTTTTCTTTGTCAGGTCAACTCTTGTTCTGAATGCCCAATGGGACAGGTCAGAAAGTACGAATCCTGATACAATTGCCTTTGCTGTGGCGTTTCTATGGATGGTTCATCCCCTGCAGGTGCAGTCGGTAACCTACATTGTTCAAAGAATGAACAGCTTGTCCGCAATGTTTTTTATTGTTGCGATGTATGGTTACGCCCAAGGCCGCATTTCAGAAACAGGGCGGGTTTCCCGTCTATGGTTTCTGGGTGCGTTTATTTCCGGGCTCTTTGCCTTGGGCTCAAAGGAAATTGCCGCCACCTTGCCTTTTTGTATATTGCTGTATGAGTGGTTTTTCTTCCAGGATTTAAGTCTTGCCTGGTTAAAAAAGAAAGCCCCGTGGCTGCTCGGTGTCTTACTTTTTCTGGGAGCTGTGGCCTTTTTTTACCTGGGAAAAGATCCATTCCGGACGATATTGGCCACCTATCAGGTCAGGGATTTCACACTTACTGAAAGAGTTTTTACAGAGTTCAGAGTAATTGTCCATTATATTTCGTTGCTCTTTTTTCCTCATCCTTCAAGGCTGAGTCTGGAATATGATTTTCTGGTTTCACAGTCTCTTTTTGAGCCGCTGTCAACCTTGTTTTCCTTTGGATTGATTCTGGTTCTGTTGCTTTTTGCGGCAATCAATGCCAGAAAACATCGGCTGGTGGCTTTCTCAATTTTCTGGTTCCTGGGAAACCTGGTAATTGAATCATCATTTATCGGGCTCGAGATTATTTTTGAGCACAGGACCTATCTGCCTTCAATGATGTTTTTTGTGCCGGCAATGGTGTTTTGCTGCCGAGAGATGCGGAAAGACTGGCTGCTGATTTCCGGGCTGGCAGTCGCCATTGTGTTTCTGTCTTTCTGGACTTATGAAAGAAACAGCCTTTGGCTGAATCCTGTTGTCTTCTGGTACGATTGCACGATAAAGGCGCCGCAGAATCCCAGGCCTTATAACAATCTGGGCCTGGCATTAGCTGAAGCGGGGAACAGTGACGCGGCAATTAAGAATTATCAGAAGGCGTTGGTGCTCAAACCGTCTTTTGTTGAGGCCCATAATAACCTGGGAATTGCTCTCAAGAACATGGGCATATTTGATGAAGCGGTTCTCCATTTCAGGCAGGCATTGATATTCAACCACAACAATGCCAAGGCCCACAATAATCTCGGCAGTCTTCTTGCGCGTCAGGGGAATTATACCGAAGCGCTTTATCATCTGCGCGAGGCGTTACGGTTCGACCCTCAATATGCCGAGGCCAGCAATAATCTCGGTAATCTCATGCAACTTCTTGGAAGATATGATGAAGCCGTGCAATACTACAGGCAGGCCCTGCGCATCAATCCAGATTATCCCAGTGCCCAGTACAATATGGGAATAGCCATCAAGCGCTCCGGAAATCGGTAGCTGATCATAATAAAAGTTCCAAAGCTCACTCTGCATTCTGAATTATAACCTTTAACATTTACCTTTAGTCATACGACGAAGGTTTTCAGTTTGCTTACCTGAAAGATCCGAAATTAAAAAACTAATATTCTTATATTGTTATCTGTCTACTTTATTTGACAAAGGCGTTTGTTTCTGGTTTATTAGACTGTAGCTGTTGTAACAGTTGGTATAAGTGGTGAACTGGGTCAATAGGCTGCCGTTGTTTTTCAAGCCGTTTAACTCATTTTGCTGCTTCAAGAGCAGGGGCAGTCGCAATGGATTGTTGTGATCAGATTAATTTTTAATTAATATTTTCTTAAAGAAAAACCTAATGGCACAAATTCTTATAGTCGATGACGACCCGTTTCTGAGTGAAGCTCTGAGACGCAAGCTTGTCCGTCTCGGCCATGACGCTTCAATCGCCAAGACTCTGGCGGATGGCTATTCCACGGCAAAATCAAAAGATTTTGATGTGATATTGCTTGATGTCACCATGCCGGACGGCAATGGTCTGGAGTCTTTACCCAGGTTCAGGGATGTGCCGTCGAAACCGGAAGTTATGATTATCACCGGTCTGGGAAACCCTGATGGCGCAGAACTTGCGGTCAAACATGGCGCATGGTGCTATCTTGAAAAGGCGGCAATCAGCAGGGAGATAGAGCTGCCTCTTACCAGGGCTTTGCAGTTCCGGGAGGAAAAGGAAAAGACCTCCCGGGTCCCTGTTGTATTGAAACGGCAGCACATTATCGGCAACAGTAAAAACATCCTCAAAAGCCTGGATCTGCTTGCCAAGGCCGCCGCCAGTGAAGTCAATGTGCTTATTTTTGGTGAGACCGGCACCGGCAAGGAACTTTTTGCCCGTGCAATTCATGAAAACAGTACACGAGCAGCGCAGAGTTTTGTGGTTGTTGATTGTGCGGCGCTCCCTGAGACTCTAGTGGAAAGCACACTTTTCGGGCACGAAAAAGGGGCCTTCACCGGCGCTGTTCAATCCAGGAAAGGGCTCATTCACCAGGCAGACCGGGGGACTCTTTTTCTGGATGAGGTGGGCGAACTGCCCATTCATGTTCAGAAATCATTTTTGCGGGTTCTCCAGGAAAAAAGGTTCATCCCGGTGGGGGGAAATAAAGAGGAAGGAAGTAATTTCAGACTGGTGGCAGCAACCAACCGGGATCTTGAAAAAATGGCAGATGCAGGCAAGTTCAGGAAAGATCTTCTTTTCAGGCTGAAATCAATGGCAATCCATCTGCCGCCTCTCCGGGAAAGGATTGGAGATATTCAGGAACTTGTCCAGCATTACGTGGCCAAGTTCTGCGAACGCTATAATCAGGAAACAAAGGGGTTTGCTCCGGAATTCATATCTGCGCTTACTGAGTATCACTGGCCGGGGAATGTCAGGGAACTTATTCAAACCCTGGAAAGAGTCATCGCCGTGGCCCAGCATCATCCCACCCTTTACCCCAATCATTTGCCAGATGGAATCAGGGTCCAGTTGGCAAGGGCGGCGGTAAAAGGCGGTAAAAAAGCTGTTTCCGGAGATGAAACCAAAAGCTCTTACACCTCTTTGCCTGTATGGCGGGAGTTCAAGGACGCTCTGGAAATAGATTACCTTCACAAACTTATTTCGCGGTGTGGCGGAAACATCCAGGCCGCCTGCAAATATTCAGGACTTTCAAGAGCCCGGATTTATCAACTCCTGAATAAGCACGGGATGGTACAAAGATGATCCGGATTTTTACGTTTCAATGCCAGAGCAGGTAGATACAATTTTTGCATTGCAAAGGTGATATGACGCCTGAATGTTTTTTCGGACAACATCCTTTGCAGTCAAGAATCTCAACTGTAATTGCCAATTTTTCCCCGCCTGAAAAAATCATCGGTCACATACACTGATTAG
This sequence comes from Pseudomonadota bacterium, assembly GCA_018823135.1. Lineage (NCBI taxonomy): Bacteria > Pseudomonadati > Pseudomonadota > Pseudomonadota bacterium. The sequence goes on along the minus strand of JAHJJF010000102.1, from coordinate 20,924 downwards.
TCAGTTTTTCTCCCATCGTAGCCTTTTGAAAAAGCTCAAACGCCTTTTATAATAAGCTATTTATCGGGATTGTCCATTTTCGGATCTGAAAGGCTCACCAACGCCGATTGGGTCCGCTCTTGGTGCGTTTCAGTGGATCTGGGATAGTCGACCGTAAATCAAAATTTGTCACAACGAAATCCTTTGGCTTTTCTTAATTGAAGACTGTCTAATAAATTAGACCGCCGGGTTGGGGGTTTGTCTATATTCTTAGACTTAAGGGCTTCGGTTGAGCCTCGCTTTTATGAGTGCAGAAAAAATAATTTTAATAATATCATTTAGTTTGATCAATTTGTAAGCTGCCGAGTTGTGGCAGGCACAGTATTTGCTCATAAAGAGGGTTAAAGGCATTTTGCCGTATATATCTTTCTCGGCTGCAAGACTTCGTAATAGTTTTCAGGCGTAAAGGTTTGAGGGATCTCGTTATGAAACTCCTGGTTTTTTCTGCCGGCAAGCGGCAGACCGGTGAAAAACTTGCCGCAGTTGTTTTAAAGAAAATTGCTACGGAGGAGGTAGAGGTTATTGATGAGATCGGTCGATTTGCCCAGAGACTCATTGACCATAAATCCGATGCCGACTTCGCGGTTATCATCTTGACCTCGACAGGACAGGACCTTGAAACCTGTTTCGCAGTGCAGGAGCTACTGTATGATGTCAGGCTTATTATCGCACTTCATGCCTGTGATGATGAATCAATAGCCCGGGCACATCTTTTCAGGCCTCGGTTTTTGACTTCAAATGATGCGAATGATTTCAGCGATATTCAGGCTGTACTCGTAAAAATGCAGAACACTATGACTGTCTCGGCTTTTCATTAGTTCATAGCCGCACGGCGGAGTTTGAAAATCAGTTCGGGTGAACAAATTAAACGTCAAATCAAAGGAACATCCCCTGGTTGGCGAAAATCAGGCCCATGGGAATAAAGCATGGGCGATTCATTTTTTATTAATTTAACTGACTTGAGGTAAGATTATGGGAACAACGGCATTACTTGAAAAACATAAAGGGATTGCACGAATCGATCAGGTATCAAAAAGGACACATGGCTGGTATGCCCGTGTTCGTTACCTGGGTGAAACACATGCTAAATTTTTTGCCGATAAAAAATGTGGTGGAAGATATTCCGGTCTTCTTGCAGCCCTTTCCTGGCGTGACACAACTGAAAAGAAATTAGGCAAGGAAAGGACTGACAAACATGTTGTAACCGTCAGCAACAATAATACCGGTGTTGTCGGTGTGCGGTTCAATAATGAATTAAATCGTTATGAAGTGAGTTGGCTCACACCGGTTGGAAGACAGGGCAAAACCTCCGTGTCAATAAGAAGGCATGGAAAGAAAAAGGCTTTTGCCCTGGCGTGTAATATCAGAAAGGAAAAAGAAGCAGAAAGGCTCGCTTCCTGATTTTTTCCAGGTTTCTCCCTGGTGTTTTAATAATACTTCTTTTTTGTTCGGATTTTTCCGAAAAGCAGTCCAACGAGGAAGACCCCGCCGCCAGCGAGGAACCAGCGAATGGTTGTATTCTTTTTCATTCGTGAATTTTCCTGGCGAAGGGTTGTAACTTCCTCAACAAGTATTGTATTATTTTTCCTGAACTTATCGCGGTCATTGATCAGTTGCAGGGTGTCCTGACTCTGCTCGGAGAGGGTTTCGTATTTATCGGCAAGGAAATTTAATTGTTCGTTGAGCTGGGCTATTACCTGCTGGGCTTCGGCAATTTTTTGTTCGGACTCCTTAGCGTTTTTTGCGTGTTGCAGTTTTGATTCCTCTAAGGTTTTTTGGAGGGGGGGCAAGTCCTGTTCGAATTTTTTGAGTTTTGATTTCAGCCGGTCATTTTCAGTGCTCAGCTGATCAATGATTTTCATTTTTGGCAGGTCAACGGTCATGTATTGTTTGAGTATCCAGCCTATTTCCCCGGTTGAGGCTTTAGCGCGGATATATTGTTCATCTTCTTCCAGGACCTCCACTGGTGTATCGGTTTTCAGGGTTTTGATGATTTTATGGTCCGGTCCTTTTCCATCCCTGAGGGTGACAATCAGAACATCGGAGACATACATGGTTTTTGCCAGAGCAATTGTCGGTGCGGTTGCTATGGCAACTATCAAGGCAAAAAACAGTGTGAAAAAACTTAAGAAGCGATATCTCATGGCTGTACCCAGGGACCAGAATGAAGATTTGGAAAAAGACGCTAGCGAGAACTAAGGGAATAATTTTTTTCTCAATAGCATATTTGTCGATCTCGCAAAAAAAAAAGTAAGATCGACGCAGTTCATGTCACAAATAATTTGTTTCATAATTTACGCGAAATAGTTTTTCAAAGCAAGTGGGTTTGCATTGTTGGGAAAGTTAAGCAGATTTTAGCATACCTTGTCGGGGATTGATGTACTCATACTCCGAATGCATTTCGTTTTTCTCCATCAGCATTCAGCACAGAGCAAGCAGAATTCTCGGACGAGTAATTTTCGTGCCTGCAGATCAAGTCTGAAATAAAAAGGGCTTTTCATCAGTATTTTTATTGCCTGTTTGTGTGTCATCTCTTGTAATCCTTATGCGCTATCCTGCATTGATCTTGTTGTATATTACTCTTATCGGTAACAATTCATTATACCTGAATAGCACAGTGGGCTTTGCAGGGGTGGGTCCGTGTTTTTTTTGAAACATAGGGAAAAACCTGCCTTTGAGGTTTGGCTATTATTTGCAAAACAACATTCTTGATGGCGAAAGCATGGCATGGAATAAATAAAAAAATTTACACTAAAAGTATAACGCTTGGAAATCGCTGAAAAATATGATTATTTATAAATGTCGGAACAAGCAAGGGAGTAAGAAGCATTTCTTTGAGGAATAGTATTGATACTGATTTTTTTTCAGCCAAGGATAGTTGAATGAAAAAAATTGTTATAAGCAGTGCACTGCTTCTACTGATCCTGCTTTTCGGTACTTATGGGTACATGTTCTTAGAAGGCTGCAGTTTTAGCGACGGTCTCTATATGACCATGATAACCATAACCACGGTCGGCTACGGTGAAGTTGTGCATTTGACCCCGGTGGGTAAATATTTCACTATGCTGCTCATCCTCATCGGGGTGGGATTTGTTCTATACCTTGTCAGTAAAGTTACTGAGGCCGTTGTTGAGGGCGGTTTACGGAGGATTTTTGGGAGGAGAAACATGGAAAAGAAGGTTTCCAAATTAAAGAATCATTATATCGTTTGCGGTTTCGGTAGGATCGGTAAGGTTATCTGCAAGAACCTCCAGGAGAACCAGAGGCCTTTCGTGGTAATCGATACTGATCCTCAAGAAGTCACCCGGGTTGATGAACTGGGTTACCTGGTTCTGGAAGGTCAGGCTTCCGATGATGATGTGTTGATGAAAGCCGGGATCATGGAGGCAAAGGGGTTGATTGCAGTTGTTTCTTCGGATGCCGATAATGTTTACATAATCCTTTCAGCCAGGGGATTGAACCCAGCTCTGTTTATCATGGCCCGCTCAAGTGGCATTGAAGGCACGGAGACCAAGTTGCTTCGCGCAGGCGCCAACAAGGTGATTTCGCCGTATCATATCGGCGCGGTAAGGATGGCGCAGTTGGTTGTCAGGCCAACGGTTGTGGATTTCCTGGACTTGACCGTTCACGGCGGGGAACTCGGATTGCGTCTTGAGGAGTTAAGGGTCACGGAAAAGGCCGGATTTATTAACAGTGCCTTAATGGATTCCGATATTCGCAAAAAATATGATCTGATAGTTGTGGCAATAAAGCGTGAACATGGTGACATGCTCTTTAATCCGAATCCTAAAACGAATATTCTCCTGGGGGATATCCTTGTTGTCCTGGGAACCCATGACAACATAGCCGGACTTGAAAGTGAGCTGTAAGATGGAGTAAGATCAAAAAGTGGGAGCAGTCGGGTACTTTTGTTGCCGCAATCATTTTGGTTTAGGGAATAATCAGATTAATGGCCGAAAACAGTGTATTGATCAAACAGGGGGTAATGGTTTTTGCCAACCGTTTTCTCTTGAAGTTGAGTCGCGACAAGCTCGAAGCCACTCTGCTGCCCAAGGACGAATTGGGTATGAAGGCGGTTGACCTGATTCAGCTTTTCAAGGAGATCAGTGGAAACGGTGTTGTTTTCGGTTTATTGTCTGAGCCAGAACTGCAGGAGGATGGGACCTATTGTGTTGCCAGGGGAACACCTGCCGAAAAAGGTAAGGACGCAAATGTAAAGCTCCACATCAAACCGGCTTTAGTATCCACGCCCAGACAGCACCAGGGCGAAAATGCCAGAGTTGATCATCGTGAACTGCAGAATATTGTTAATGTGAAGAAAGATTTGCTGCTCCTCGAGAAAATCCCCCCCACTTCCGGCACTTCCGGTCATGATGTTCTCGGTCGGGAAATTAGCACCCGACCAGGAAAGGACAGGAAATTAAAAGTCGGTCCCGGAGTTTACCTGTCTGAAGACGGGAGCAAGGTGTTTGCTAAAGTTGATGGCAAATACCTGATGGAAGGCGGCAAACCTGCAGTGTATCCGGATCATATCATTAACGGTGATGTTGATATGAGTGTCGGTAATATTGTTTTTGGCGGGCAATCCATAAGCATCAGCGGCGAGGTGCATCCAGGCTTCCAGGTGAAATGCCGGGGCGATATTGAAATTCTTAAAGGAGTCAACAGCGCCCAGATTATTGCGGGAAGCAATCTGATTATCAAGGGTGGGGTGATCGGACCCGATGCTCTGGTCAGGGCCAAAGGTGACATTCATGTGGATTTCATGGAAAATAATTGCGTTATAGAGGCTTTCGGTAATTTTTTTCTCAATGATTTTCTTGTTCAATGCACCGGCAGAGTCAATAAAAATTTTATTGGGCCCATTAAAGGTGGGGTGATCGGAGGAGAGTTGGTCATCGGCGCTTCAATGTATGTCAATGACCTTGGCTCTGATGCCGAAGTGACAACTCAGGTTGGTGTCGGGGTGATTCCGGGCATCATGAAGCAGAAAAAGGAACTTGATGCGGATTTTGCACTCTGGTCTGAAAGATTAAACGAAACCATCAAGAACATCAGCGGCTTCGAGAAAATAAAGAAAGAACAGGGGGATGAATTCCCCGAAGAAAGGCTTGCCAAGCTTACCAAATATAAAACCGTTATGCCGAAATTGATGGAAAAGGTTGACGGACTACAGGCCCAGGTTGAAGAACTGCAGGAAACTCTGGACCGGATGGTAACCGAATGTATTTATGTGTATGGCACGGTGTTTCCCGGAGTTACAATCAGGATCGGCAAAGGGGTGAGGATGACGACGGCGACGGAAGAGCAGGTCGTAATTTTTTTTGATAAGCAATCCCAGCAGATACTGATCCGCAAAATGCAGCGTGAAGAGCTTGACGCCCGTCAAGATATCGCCCAGGGCAAGAAATTACTTCCGCTGGACAAGGACCAGGACTAGGAGCCAGAGAAATTGATGGGTATTGAAACGCTATTCAGCCCCGAAAATTTTTCTTTCAGGACAGGCTTTTCTCAGAGCAGGGCCAGCATGTCCCGCACCGCCTGATCCATCCCCACAAAAATCGCCCTGGCCATGATTGCATGGCCGATGCTCAGCTCGTCAATACAGTCAATCTCCGCAACCCTTGTGGTATTACGATAATTGAGACCATGTCCGGCGTTGACTCGTAAGCCCGCTTCAAATGCCTCTTCAGCAGCAATAACGATTAAACCGAATTCCTTATTCACCTCTGCATCGGTGCGCGCATCACAATATCTTCCCGTATGAATCTCTACAAATGTCGCGCCGACCTCTTTGGCTGCCGTTATTTGTTTCGAATCCGGGTCAATGAAAAGACTTACCGGGATGCCGGCCTTGTTCATTTTGGTAATAGTCTGCCTGATTTTCTTTTTCTGGCCGGCAACATCAAGACCGCCCTCAGTGGTCAGTTCTTCTCTTTTTTCAGGAACCAGGGTGACCATGTCCGGTACTATGTCCAGGGCCAGTTTAATTATTTCATCGTAGGCAGCCATTTCCAGATTGAGTTTTGTTTTGACCGTTTCCCTGAGGATTCTGACATCGCGTTCCTGTATATGGCGTCGATCCTCGCGAAGATGGACGACAATGCCTTTTGCTCCAGCGAGTTCGCAGATTCCCGCTGCAAGGATCGGGTCTGGTTCGTCAATGCCGCGGGCCTGCCGAAGGGTTGCAACATGATCAACATTTACAGCGAGTATGGCCATTGTCAGATCTCCTTTATTATCAAATCAAGTTCTTTGATGATTTTTTTTTCTTCAGCCCTCATGAAATCATCCTCTTCATCGGATCGTTCATGATCATGACCCAGAAGATGCAGGAAACCGTGGATAAGAAGTTTCACAATACGTTCTAGTGGGCTGATGCTTTCCTGTGCGGCCTCCCTGATTGCCGTATCGACGGAGATGACGATATCGCCAAGCATGGTCTGGGAGAGTTTATCAGGTTCGTCATCCATGGGAAAGGCTAAAACATTAGTCGGCACCGGTTTTTTTCGGTATTGCCCGTTGAGTTCGGCCATCCGTTGATCCGAGACCAGCAGAATGCTGAGTTCCCAGTCGGTCCTTTTGGATAAATTGAGGAGTTTTTCGGCTATTGCTGCAAGAGCCTGGAGACTGAGATTGTAAGTATTCAGGTCTATTTCTGACGAGATGAGGACAGGCATAATCTATGTTCTTAGCTTTTTTTGTGGTTTGGTTTTTATCCAATGACCTGGATTATTTTGTTGAAGATTTGGATTTTTTTTCGTAGGCGCGGATTATATTCTGCACCAGGGGATGCCGCACCACATCAACATCAGTAAAGGTGCAGAAGGAAATCCCTTTGATACCCTTGAGGATGCCGGTGGCCTTGACCAGCCCGGATTTCTTGGTGGAGGGCAGGTCTATCTGAGTGATATCGCCGGTTATTACCGCTTGTGAGTTAAAGCCCAGGCGGGTGAGAAACATTTTCATCTGCTCGTTGGTTGTGTTCTGGGCTTCATCGAGAATTACAAAAGCATTGTTTAGGGTGCGTCCTCTCATGAACGCCAGAGGGGCGATTTCAATGACCCCTTTTTCAATGAGGTCGGCACTTTTTTCAAGACCCAGCATGTCGTTTAATGCATCATGGAGCGGGCGGAGATAGGGGTTCACCTTCTGGGCCATATCGCCGGGAAGGAATCCGAGTTTTTCGCCGGCTTCAACCGCGGGTCGGGCCAGGATGATCTGTTTTACCTGGTCGCTTGCAAGAGCCGATATCGCCATGGCCACCGCAAGGTAGGTTTTGCCGGTGCCGGCCGGGCCGATTCCGAAAACAATATCATTATTCCTGATGCTTTCTATATACAGTTTCTGATTAATACTCTTTGGGGATACGACTCTCTGACTTGCGGTTATATAGACCTTGTCGAGAAAAATGTCTAAAAGGTCTGTTCTGGGAGAACGTTCGATTATCCGCAAGGCATACACGACATCGGCCGGATAAACCGGGTAACCGGTCTTGATGAGTTTATACAGCTGATTCAGTGCGGTTTGGGCAATTGCCGTCTCATGTTGCAGGCCGGTAATTGAAATGGATGCGCCTCGCACCTTAATTGTGACGCCTGTCGATTTTTCAATAGCGGTGAGATTTTTGTTAAGGTCACCATAGAGAAGCTTGGCAGCTTCGTTGTCTTCAAAGGTAAGTTTAGTCGTTGTCAACGTTAATGGCTTCGATATTGGAAAGAGGTTTCAACTTCGGTTTTTGTGTAAATGATAGCTGAAAAGGCCATGTCCGTCCCGGAGTTGTCAGCATTTTTAATCCTCCGGTCCGCCTGGAGGATTAAAAATGCTCTTGCCGGTTTTTGGATGAGGGTCGGTGAAACAGAGCTCCATCCTATTTTTTTGGGGGCTTTGCCAGCTCCCGGTCAATAATTTGTTTGAGTCCTGCGGCTGAATTCGATTTGAGCTTTCTGCCGTTAACATAAAGAGATGGGGTGCCGCTCACCATAAGGGCGCGGCCTTCGTTGAAATCATCCCCGACATATTCTTTTATTGCAAGACTGGTGCTGTCTTTTTTGAATTTATTTATATCCAGGTCCAGTTTTTTTGCGAGTTCTTCATATTTTTCGTCAGTAAGAGAATTCTGGTTTTCAAACAAGAGATCGTGAAAGGCCCAGAATTTCCCCTGCTGATGAGCGGCCATGGCGGCCCAGGCAGCGGGACGGGCTTTCGGGTGATTCGGCAAGGGGAAGTGCTTGAAAACCAGGACAAGCGAGGTCGGGTATTGCTGGGTCACCTGTTCCATCAAAGGCTTTAATCGTGCACAGGCAGGGCACTGGAAATCGCTGAAGACCGTAAGCACAACCGGTGCATTTTCCGGCGTCATATCGGGAGGTCCCATAAATGGCGCGCCTTTGGTGTTTATCTGGACGACAAAGTCGAGGATGATTTCCTGGATTTTTCCGGTTTTGCTGCTGCTTAAAACAAGTTTGTCGGGTATTCCCGCAACGCTCAACCCCGACACGGCGATTCTATCCATGTCCTGGCCAACGTCAAGGGTATCTTCAAGTACACCGCTGTCCGAATACACCGAGATTTTGCCCCCATCAGTGAGAACATAAATCCATTTGCCGTCAACGGTGGATGCAATATCAATGGGCTTTGCTTCACTCTGAATAGTGTGAAGGGTCTGCCATTCAATCTCAGCAAGGGCCGCGGCTGCAAACACTGTAAGCAGAAGTAATGTCAAGGAGATGCAATTGATAATTTTGTTCATTATTTTCAATCCTTATGAGGTTTTTTGTGTGTTGTCCGGGCCATTATACTCCTTGATTTATTTTCCGCAAGCCCGCTATGTGATCAAAATCCACCGTTAATCGGGATCATCGGGAATCTGATGCGGTGCATATTGGCTGTTTCTTGACATACTCAGGAGCCGGAGATAAGTTCTTCAAGGAGTACGGCCAGGTGTTTTACCGGCGTTGATTTGTTCGTTTCCACCAGGCTTGTCTGGAGTTGGATCAGGCAAGCGCTGCAGGTCGAGGTCAGCGTGTCAACCGTAAGGGACTCGAAATCCTCCATAAAAACATTCCTGATGTTTTTGGATAATCTGGGCCGCGCGAGATGGAAAAGGCCGCCGTGCCCGCAGCAACGCGGCCCGTCAGGCATTTCAACGATGATTACGCCGGGAATGCTATTCAGGAGTGTCCGGGGTGCTTTTGTTGATTTATCATTGTGGCGAAGATGGCACGGGTCATGATAAAAGATTTTCGTTGATACGAATGTTTTTTTCTCGTGCTTATCCCCACTTCCGACCTTGTTATCCTGAAGCAGAAAAGCAGAAAATTCCAAGATCCGGTCTGCAAAATCTTTTGCACGGCCTTGCCAATCCGGATCATCGGCCAGCAGCTCCGGATAATCTTTCAGATGTTTGAAGCAGGACCCGCATGAGGTGAGAATCGGCTTCTGGTTTGATTCAAATGCAAGGATATTTTTTTTTGCAAGATTTTGCGCTTCGGATAATTTGCCGGCTGAAAAGGCGGCAAGGCCGCAGCAGTTCTGGCCTTCTTGCCTCACCAGAGTTTTTTTTCGTATCGAGCGAGCGAGATTCGCGGTTGCCACGGAAATGGCCGGACAAAGATAGGTTGCCATACAGCCGCTGAAATAATTGATTGAGGTCTGTTCGTCAAACGCAATTGTCTCATGGGGGAGTTGCGTGTTGTTCTTTTGGGGTTGTGCTTTCCACTGGGCAAGGGGAAGTCGGAGGCGGAGACCGCTAGCAGCAGGAAGGTTCCTGGTGAGTTTATCAAGGGAGACCCCCATGGCGGAAATGACCGCCAGCAGGTTTGATGATGAAAGAGATTTGCGCAGGAGATATTGGAGAAAAGGGTGTTCCCCGGATGTTTTGGGGATTTGATTCCGGGCCTTGGCCAATAATAGGGGCGGATTGATTTTTCTGGTGCAGACTTTAGCGCAGGCGCCGCAGAGCAGGCATTTCGACAGAATTTCGGCGTAGACTTCGGAATCGCTGTGCCCTGGGAGTTTCGAAATCAGGTGCAGCTTGCCCCGGGCGGTATGAGCCTCGTTGCCGGTAATTTGATATACCGGACAGACAGAAGTGCAGGCGCCGCATTTTGCGCAGTCATTGTTGCTTTTTTCAGTCATGCTGTTTTGCTAAACGTGCTTTGAACGATAATTTATTGATAATACAATGCGGCTTTTAATAATTCGCAGATGTTTTATGATTTCCTGAAGGGACCCTGCGGCCGGCCTGAGCCCCGAAGCGATCAGGTTCATGGTTGCCAGAGAAGATATGACTTGATGAATGGGTCAATGTTGCCGTCGAGGACGGCGTCGACATTGCCGATTTCATGGTCAGTCCGGTGATCTTTGATCAGCCTGTATGGTTGCAGGATATAGGAACGGATCTGACTGCCCCAGGCAATTTCCTTTTTGTCGCCATGGAGTTTCTGCTGATCTTTTTTCTGTAATTTTTCTTCGTGGTCGTAAAGACGGGTTTTTAACATCTTCATTGCCGTATCTTTATTCCGGTGCTGGGACCTTTCATTCTGACATTGTACGACAATTCCTGTGGGCAGATGGGTAATCCTGATCGCCGAGCTGGTTTTGTTTACATGCTGACCGCCTGCGCCGCTTGCCCTGTAGGTATCGATGCGAAGGTCTTTATCGTTGATGTCGATGTTGATTGTGTCGTCAAGTTCCGGGAAGATGAAAACAGATGCAAAGGAGGTATGCCTTCTGCCGCTGGCATCAAAGGGCGATATGCGAACCAGTCGATGAATGCCCATTTCCGATCGCAAAAGTCCGTAAGCGTTTCTGCCGGTGATCATGATCGTCACACTTTTTACCCCGGCTTCGTCTCCTGGAAGATAGTCCAGTATCTCGCTCTTGAAATCCTTTTGTTCTGTCCATCGGAGGTACATGCGCAAAAGTATGCTGACCCAGTCCTGAGCTTCCGTGCCACCGGCGCCGGCGTGGATGGTCAGCATGGCGTTATTGGCGTCATGTTCGCCTGAGAACATGCGTTCAAGCTCGAAGGAGGCAACCTTTGCATTCAGATCGGCAATGATCTGGGATGCTTCCTTTTCAGAGTCAACGTCCTTTTCTTCTATGGACATCTGTAAAAGCAGATCAGCCTCCTCCCAATTCTTAAAAGAGGTTTCCCAGTCATCAACTGGTGCCTGCAGACGGCCGATTTCTTTCTGTATTTTCTGAGCTTCCTCGACATTTTCCCAGAAATTGGGTGAATGTGTCTTGTGTTCGAGTTCCTGGATGAGCTCTTTTTTATGATCTAATTCAAAGATGGTCTCGGAGGGCAAGGAGGCGTTCTTGAAGGTCTTGAAGCTTTTGTTTGAGTTCGGCAGACATATCTGTGTTCTCCCTGATTGTTAGTGGGGGTTATCTAAAAATACAGAAAAATAAAGGCAGTACTCTCAGTCATATCTTGTTTCAGGTCCGTAAGCCTTAAAGACAGTCTGAAATGCTTCAGCCTAAACAATTAATATAATCGTTATTTATAAAATTTGCTTTTGTTTTGAACATCCATACTGCAGTGTATTTCCCTTGGCGCGGGAAGTTCCAATCTTTCATTGGTTGACTGTTTTAGTTAATTATGGGAAACAATTTTTTTTCGCGCAAGGATAATTATCAGAACAAGGAGTGCCATCAGGCATAGAGGCGCAAAATAATGACCGATCCTGGTAAAGAATGTTGAGTCATCCATTAAAGGAAGGCGGTCGACCAGATACAGCGCCTCGAACAGGGGAGACTTTTGAGTGATCCTGCCAAGGGGATCTATGAATCCGCTGATCCCGGTGTTTGCGGCACGAGCGAGGCTTCGTCTGTTTTCAACGGCCCTGAATACAGCCATGGAGAAATGTTGTTCCGGAGCGCTTGATCTCCCGAACCATGCGTCATTTGTGATGTTGACCAGGATATTTGCGCCGTCTGCGGCCTGTTTCCTGGCAAGATCCGGGAAGATGCTTTCGTAGCAGATCAAGGTTCCTACCAGGGCATTATTGCCGGCAAGCAGTGATGGTGTTTGGCCGGCGGAGAAATCGCCGATTGTCTGGACCAGCGGCGCCAGAAAGGGCAGGAATTTTCGGATCGGCACATATTCTCCAAAGGGCACAAGGTGTTGCTTGTCGTATCTGCCCGTGATCCCCGACGAATTGATCATGAAGGCGCTGTTGTAAAAATCACGTTTGGTCAGAGAAGGCGCGGTCTGCCGGTGAGGGGCGCCGGTGAGCAGATTGACTTTTTGCCTGTTAAGCAGCCGCTTGAGGAGTTCAGGGTAATAATGGCTTTCCAGAGGGTAGAAGGGAAGCGCAGTCTCCGGCCAGATAAGAAGATCAACAGTTTCCTGTTTCAGGGCTGATTCTGAAAGGCTGATATAGTCATTTAATGTTTTTCGCTGAAATTCCGGCACCCATTTTTTATCCTGCGGCACATTTCCCTGGACAACGGCGACGGAGATTGATTCTGCCGACTCGAGCTTGTCTGCGAATTGATTGAAGCGTACAAGGTTATATCCCATAAAAGCGGTGAGGATGATCAGGCCGATGAGGATTGCCCGCCTATGATTCGTGGCCGCAGGTTCGTTTCGCCTTTCGATGAAAAGCGAGCAGGCAGAAAAAATAATGCAATTGGCGACAAGGATCAGAAAGGTAAGGGCGTGATGCCCGAAAAGATCGGCAAGCTGGATGATAACCGGGAACTTGAATTGGGAATATCCCAGATCCTGCCACGGGAAACCGGTAAACAGCAGGCCCCGCAGGTAATCAAGGGCGACCCAGAGAGGTGGCGCGATAATCAGTACCTGCGTCCTTTTCATCGCCCAGCTGCAGATCCCCGCAAAGGCCGCAATATAAAGGCTCAGATAAAAAGCAAGCAGCAGGAGGGCCGGGATCGAGATCCACAAGGGAAGATAGCCGTATTTGCCCAGGACGATGACAATCCAATAGAGGAGCAGCGTATAAAAGACCATGCCGCAGATCAGGCCGTAAAGGGATGCCCGTTTGGGTTCGGCATTCTTGATGATCAGCAGCAGAGGAACAAGTGCCCCCCAGGCAAGCGGCGCAAAGCCCACGAAGCCCGGAGACGAAGCATATAACAGCAAACCCGAAAGGACGGCCGGCAGGCTTGATTTAATGGTTATGGTGGATTTCAAATAACTAATGGGCGTGGCTCGCTGGTGGACAGACAGTAATTAACTGGTTCCCATCCGGAACCTATAGCTTCCGGATGAATGCTAACTGATTTTTTGAATTTTCAAGGTGAGTATTCGGCGCTTAGTTGCCGCGATGACTTGAATATGGAGGCCATCAATTTCAATCTCGGTGCCTTTCAGCGGGACACGGCCGAGTTTATGGATGACCAGGCCGCCAATGGATTCATAGGGGCCTTCCGGAAGCTTGTTTTTAAAAAATGATTCAATGTCTTCAACATTTACCTTGGCGTCGGTGAGTATGGTGTTGTCTTTGATGATTTTCCAGGGTTGCTCCAGGGTGTCGTATTCATCATTGATTTCGCCGACGATTTCCTCAAGAACATCCTCAAGGGTAACCAGTCCGCGCACCCCGCCGAATTCATCGGTTACAATGGCCATATGGTTTTTATTGTTCTGGAAATCACGCAGGATATCGACAATTTTCTGCTGTTCGTGAACAAAAGACGCCGACTTGGCCATTTCTCCTGCACTGGGTTGAGGTTCGGCAAATATACCGGTAAGCAAATCTTTTGCATGGAGAACCCCGATAATTTCATCAGGTTTATTGTCCGTGTATATTGGGATACGCGAAAACCCACTCTCGTTGATTATGGAAATAATTTTACTGATGGGTTCCGAAGCTTCTGCTGAAATAATTTCAGAGCGCGGCGTCATTATTTCATGGACAAGGGTATCCCGGAATTCGAGAATGCTGCTTATCATCTGGCCTTCCCGGGAAGAGATGAGGCCGGATTCTTCGCCTTCTTCAAGAAGTTCGTGGATTTCCTGTTCCAGGTCTTCCGCAGTATCAGGGGAACGGTTTATGCCGATATACTGAAGCAGGCGTTTAAACAGTGATGATTCACCGGATTCGTGAGCAGGGGGATTGTCCATCAGGTTTGATGAAGTGCTTGGTTTTTATTTGTAAAAGTCGCCAGGAAGCATGAGTATCTGCACACCGAAAAGCATGATTGCAAAAGGGACTTCGTCAGGATACGATTCAATGTGTCTGGACCTGTTGATTGTTGCGAGACTTTCAGCGATTTAATCAAATTTAAACTTTTTATAATTTATGGTATAGGTGTATCTTGTCCGAATCGTGATTCCGGAGTCTCGCAGAGCGCGCATGCCGCGAAGTCTCGTTACTTTCGTTTATCAACGATGCCGATATCGTAATAAGGCCGGTTCCGAGGCAGAATGCGGTAATCTGGCAAGAATACCGTGCCCTGTTGATCGCGGAGAGACTTTTTGCGATTTTGTTATTAGTTTTGCAGGACTTGGTTCGTCATCATGGTTTTTATAACATGATTTTTATTACTGAATCAAGGTGGTTAGTAAAGTTCATGGCTAAGAGAAAAACGACAGCTTGTCAAGAAAAAAAATTGACGTCTTGCGCTAAAATCGGTATAACGCCGTCCTTTATTTTTATTTGTGGTTATTGTTTAAAGACGTAATGTCTGACATGGATATCGATTTCTCTTTTTTCCAGGAGTAATTAAAAATATTTATCATCCGTCCACAAATGATTTTCGTGTAACTGTCAGTAAATAACCTCCCGGAAGGATCAGGCTGGCGGCACTCTGAGACACCGGGACGTTAATCTTTGTTGAAACTTATTGAAATAATCCTATACGATAGTTTAATTTGTCGGCATCGTTAGAAAGCACAATGCCGACGCGTAAGCCGCCTCTGAATTTCAGATATTCCTTGGGGCGATAATTCAGATTCGATTTTTGACGAGGGCAGGATAACTTGAAAGATAAAGTCTTAATAGCCAACCGGGGAGAGATCGCCCTCAGAATCATGGAAGCATGTAAGGACCTGGGCCTTGATTATGTCCTGGTTTATACTGATGCGGACATGGATTCGAAACATGTTCGTCTCAACCTTGACAGTAAGAAGAACCGCGACAAGGTCTGGCGGATTTCAAGCTACACCGATCCCAATGATATCCTTTCAGTTGCAGATCACACCAAATGCACAGCCATTCATCCGGGTTACGGCTTTTTTTCAGAAGATTATCGTTTTGCAAGACGGGTGACTGTCCGTGACCGGCCCCTTACCTTTATCGGGCCGAAATGGGAAGTTGTCCGGGATCTTGGTGATAAGATAAATACCAAGCGGGTTGCGAATCGCCTGGGAATTCCGACAATCCCGGGAACTGACGGCCCTATTTATAATGAAATCGAGGCTGAGGAGATTGCCGATCAATTACTCGATGACCAGATCGCCAGGAAGATCGAAAACCCGTCCATACTGGTAAAGGCCGCTGCAGGTGGCGGTGGCATGGGCATTGAAGAGGTCAAGCGCATCGAGCAGTTCCGGCGGGTTTACCGCCAGGTGCAGAATTATGCCAAACGGCAATTCGGCGACCCCGGCGTGTTGATTGAGCAATGCCTGAGGGATTATAATCACCTTGAAGTGCAGTTGACCTGCAGCCGGCACGGCGAGCGGGTGCATTTCGGCACCAGAAACTGTACCATCCAGAGCACCGGCCGCCAGAAACGTCTTGAAGCGGCGCCCGGTTTTGACGACGGCTGTTTCGTCTATGATTTCAATGCATCCGAAGTTCTTGATAAAATTGTCGAGTATTCCCTGCGTCTTGCATCCCATGTCCGATACGATAATGTCGGCACCTGGGAGTGGATTGTCGCCCGCGACGGTCAGCCCTATCTCCTTGAGGTGAATACCAGGATACAGGTTGAAAATGATGTGTCCGGACGGTTCAGTTATATTCACGGCAAACAGCCGAATCTTATCCGGGAGCAGATCCGCCTGGCCCTTGGTGACAGACTGGGCTACACCCAGAATGATATAGAGTTCAAGGGGGCAACCATAGAATTTCGCATAGTTGCCGAAGATACGCAAAGAGGGTTTGCGCCCTGGATTGGCACCATCTCAAAATTCCTATATCCCAAGCACAGTTGGTCGGCGGTTTATACCCACGTCCCTTCGGACCGGCCCTATGTCATCCCCAGCGACTATGATCCCAATCTCGCGCTGGCCCTTGTCTGGGGAGATTCCATAGACGAGGCGAAGCAGAGAGGCCGTCGGTTTCTCGATGAGATTATAATAGAAGGACAGAACGCCGCCGGCAATCCGATAATTACAAACCTCTCCTATCTTCGTGCAAATATTGATAGGTTACTTACTTTTTGACAAACGGAAACTAACTAGATGGAAGATTTAAGAAAGCGGCTCCTCAAAGCTGAAGAGCGGATAAACTACCTTTCCCAGATTAAGGAAGGCAGTGAATGGGGCAACCTTGCTGGCCTTGTAAGTAAAATCAATCAGCTGCGGGATTCTTTCTATGATCATACAGTTGAAGGTCTTGCGGAACAGGTGCGGGCTCTTGAAGATTCCCTGTCTTTTCTGGAAGATCGCTGCGAAGAAAACCTGACCTCCATGGAAAGGGTGCGGATTGTCCGTAATCCCCAGCGCTTTTCTCTCAAGGATATTCTTGAAAACGTCTATGACGATTTCACCGAGCTTGGCGGCGAGGAGGATATCAATATCGATCCGGCCATGGTTGCTGCCCGGGCGAATATATTGCGCCGCTTTAAAAACCGGGTTGTTACCCGGCAGGTCATGGTCATCGGCCATGAAAAGGGTCATGGCGAGGAATACCGAAACGGCGGTTCCGCCAAACCGTGGGGCAATGAAAAGGCCCTGCGCTACATGCGGGTTGCCGAGACCGAAGGCATTCCCATCCATTTTTATGTATTTACCCCGGGAGCTTTTCCAGTGGAGGACTATCCCGGCGCGGCCCAGCAGATTGCCAGAAACCTCTATGTCATGGCAAAATTACGGGTACCGATGATCTCGGTTACCTCGGAGGGCGGTTCCGGCGGCGCCGAGGCCATTGGTATGGCCGACCAGCGCATGATGTTCTCCCATGGTTATTATTCGGTAATATCTCCTGAAGGCGGCGCGGCCATTGACGGAAAATTCCGCGAGGGAGAAAAAGTCCCCAAGGAAATGATCGAGGCAACCGCCGAGCGTTTGCGGATTACTGCCGAAGATAATCTGCGCCTTGGAACCATTGACCGGATAATTCAGGAGCCTCCCCTGGGAGCAAAGCGCGATGATTTTGTTTTTTTCAAGCGGTTGCGGTTTGAGATAATTCGCGCCACCGATGAAGTGGTGTTGAAGACCAAGAGTCTGCGGGCCTTCAGAGCCTATGAAGTGAAAATGAAAAAGGTCGAGGATCCCACCGTTGAAAAACCGCATCTCAATATTTCCTGGGAATTGCAGAGCGATGAAGTGAGAAGGCTTCTGGCCCAGCGCTCCAGGAAATACCGGAATATGGCGACCCACGCATTTGACGGTAAAAAGGGAGCCAGCTCAGCTTTTTTTCGGACAGTAACCAAACTTGCGGCCAGGGTCTATTACTCTTTTCGTTATGATGTTCTCAAAAGCCAGCAGAAGCAGGTGCGCAAAGTGTTTGAGGATGTGCACGGCGAAGGCTCTGTTTTAATCAAACAGGTTTCTGCGCCGTTCAGTGCGGCATATAATTTCATATCCAGAAAACCGGAGAATAAGATCGTCAAGGCGGTTGCCGGCCGACCTGCCGGAGCCGAGGAAGATTTGAAATTCGGCGAGCAGTATACAAGCCATCTGGCCAATGAGGACAGAACCGTGTCCTGCCCCAATGCTGAAAAGCACGGGTGCAAGGATCTCTGGGTGCCGGACCTTTATGGTGAATTCTGCGGCGTCTGTGAAAACTGCGGGCACCATTTTCCTCTTGAGTACGAATGGTATCTGAAAAATCTATTTGATCAGGATTCCTTTCGTGAGTTCAATGCCGATATCTGCGCCAAGGACCCCCTTGGTTTTTTCGGATATGAAAGCAAGCTGAAAACCGCGTGCAGCAAGACGGGCCGCAATAGCGCAATCATAACCTTTGATGCGCAGGTCATGGGGGTCGATCTGGTGGTTGCTCTGCTGTACAGCAATTTCAGAAACGGCACGGTGGGCGCTGCCGAAGGCGAGAAATTCGTGCTGGCCTGCGAGTCAGCCAAGATCCGCAGACGGCCGCTTCTGGCCTATGTCCACACAACCGGCGGCATCAGAATCCACGAAGGGACCCTGGGTGTCGTACAGATGCCGAAATGTACCATGGCGGTGCGGGAATATATAGATAACGGTGGATTGTATATCGTTGTGTATGATATCAATTCCTATGCCGGGCCGGTGGCCAGTTTCCTGGGTTGTTCGCCCTATCAGTTCGCCATACGGTCAAGCCGCATCGGTTTTGCCGGAGAAGGGGTGATCAGGGAGACCACCGGTGAAGACATTCCACCGGATTATCATAAGTCCAGGAATGCTCTGAGAAGAGGACATATACAAGGTATCTGGGACCGCCGGGAGTTCAGGCGCAATCTGCACAAGTCTCTGCTCACCATGGGTGGTCGGAATCTTTATTACAGGTAACTGTTCAGGCTGACAGGCTGTGGGTGTTTTGTAAAAGAAAGAGACGGTTTTTTTGTATTCCGGTTCGATCACTGGGTAAAGTTAACAGCCTTCAGGCTATAGTCTAAACAACCTCAGTAGTTACTATTATAGGTGATTTGAGTGAGTATGGCCGTGGATGAAATGGAGCAGGAAATAGATTTTGATGAGGTGCTGACCAAGTACCGCTCTGACCCGTATGATTATGTTGATATCCATACAACCCATACGGGAAGGATCAGATTTAAGGTAAGCAAGGGCGATGCTGTTGAAGGCAAAAGCGGCAAGTGGACTCAGAAACCCGGTTCGCTGTTGTTTATTCTGCAGCGGGAAAGAAATCCCAAATCATTTTTTTCATCGACCAACGGTGAAGTCTCGTCGATCAGGGATGATCTTGAAGGGCAGTTTGTTGAGGCCGGTGAAAAAATTCTTACCATCCGGCATCCTCTGAAGAAGAAGGAAATCATTGAAAGCATCCTTAAAAAGGTCCTGTTTCCTTTTGTCGCCCCTGAACGGGCGAAATATTTTTTCTCGCTGGAAACGCAATCAAAAATAGAAAAATACGGCCAGCGTGGAGTGACGGTCAATCCTGGCGATGAAATTCTCGTCATGTCGTTGATGAAGCGGGACACACCGGTCTATTATACAGGCGAGCCCGGAATCATCCATTCGGTGTATTTTAAACCCGGAGTCAATGTTGATCAGGGTGAACCGCTGATCGGGGTCTGCTCTTCCGAGAAATTACCCCTTATCCAGAAAATTATCACGCGTGTCAAGGCCGAATGGGAGTAGACGTTTCTCTTTCTCCAGCACTTGTTCGGCAGATCATAGTTGATGAAGAGATACCCCTGCGGGTGAAGGGTTCGCCGCGGCAAACGGTTGAGGTTGTTTTCCGTTACGGCGGTCATGTTGGCTCGATCATCGAAATGCATGAAAGTCTTGCCCGGGGCATGGATCATGCCAGGGGGTTGATCAGAATTCATGAGAATGAAGAGACATCCTTCCCCAGCGGCATGGCAATCCTTGCCGACGAGCTTACCGGCGGCAAGGGGCGGTTCCGAAGAAGCTGGCATGCCCCTGCCGGAGGTGTCTGGCTCACCCTGGTTCTGGTCAATACCCTCCTCCCCGAAACCTCCCGATTATATCCCCTTGCTGCAGGGGTTGCCTGTTGTGAAACCCTGCGTCGCTATGACCTCGATGCGACGATTAAATGGGTCAATGATGTCCATGTGCAGGGGAGGAAAATTGCCGGAATCCTTGCGGAAACCGCCATCGGTCATCTGCACAGGGAAGAATATGTGCTCATCGGCATCGGCATTAATGTAAACAATACGGTTTTTCCCGACGAACTTGCCCCCCATGCTGTTTCATTGAAGACCATTCTGGGAAGGGAGGCAGACCTCAATTTGTTTGCCGCACGCCTCCTTGCTGCCCTTTCATGGAATATCGGTTTGTTGCATTTTGAAGAACAACGCCTGCTGCAGGAATCCGATGACCGCGACCTGCAGAATCCAGCGGATCATCTGCTTTTCAGAAGTTGGCGCAAATTGAGTGATTCAATCGGCCGGCGGGTTCGTTTCGGATTCAATGTCTTTGAAAAACCCCAGTTTGAAGCAAGGGTTGTTGATCTTGATAATTCAGGCGGGCTGGTCCTGAAACTTGATGACGGCACGACTCATGTCGAACATTCCGGCGAGATTGTCTATCTGGATTAAGAGAATAGTGCTGAGGGCTGAGTGCTGAGTGCTGAGTGAGGGGTGAGGAGAATAAAGCTGAACGCTGAAAGCTCAAGGCTCAAAGGTGAAGGGATTGGAACAAACTCCAAGCATAAAACCTGCCGTCAGTATCATCATTCCCACGTATAACCGAAGCGCTTTTTTACAGGAAGCCATAGACTCGGTCCTGGCGCAAAGCTATTCGCCATATGAGATAATCGTGGTGGATGACGGTTCGGCTGATGATACCCCGGAAGTTGTCAAGGCTTACGAGAGCAAGGTCAGATACATCCGCCGGGAAAATTCCGGCCCCGCCGCAGCCAGAAACACCGGGATCAAAGCCGCCCGCTCAGATTACATTGCCTTTCTCGATGACGATGATCGGTTTGATAAGCGGAAGCTTGAAATCCAGGTCAAGGCCATGGTGGACAACCCCGGATTCCTGGTTTCCCACACTCAGGAAATCTGGTTCCGGCGCGGCAAGCACCTGAACCAGAAGATCAAACACCGCAAGG
>JAHJJF010000101.1 GCA_018823135.1 Pseudomonadota bacterium | reverse complement strand
TGGCTGCCAAACAACAGTTACGAGCTCGGCTGGTTGATTTATTACCGGGTGACAAAGCAGTTGCAGAAGTATATTCGTGGCGTGCTCATTCAATCCTTTATCGTCGCACTGGTGGTCAGTATCGGTTTTTTTATGCTGGGGATTGAGATGGCGGTGCTGTTCGGCTGCCTTGCCGGGGTGCTGAATCTCATCCCCTATGTCGGGCCATTGCTCGCCATGGTCATGCCGCTGTTGATGGTTGTGGGATCCGGCGCCTTTGAGCCGATGCAGGCTGTTGGTATTATAGGAGTCGTGCTGTTTGCCCAGATAATCGACAACGTCATTGTCATCCCGGCGGTTATTGCCAGCACCGTGGATCTGCATCCCCTGACCGTTCTGCTCGGGGTAATGATCTTCGGTTATCTGTTCGGCTTTATCGGCATGCTCGTTGCCATCCCGCTCATGGCAACCTCAAAGATAATCTTCAATGGCCTGCTCTACGGTCTTGAGGGCCATGACCTCCCGGAATCGGAAAGATCCCCTGTTTCCGAATAATTATTAAACTCTTGAGTTTTCCCCCGGCAATCAGGGCCGCAATAATCGTGGTCTGTCCCGAATTCACTTAGTTCAATTTCCTATTATTTCAGCCCGTAAAAAAGGAGGGCAGGTCCTTTCTGAGAACCTGCCCCCTTATCATGTCCAGGCAGCCGTGAAAAGCTGCATCAAAAAACTGGAATCCTACTTGGTGTGGTCGTCATGGCACATATCACATACCATCCTTCCCTGTTGATTGTTTTCTGCCCCTGCAGGTCCATGACAGCTGAGGCAATGCGCGGTCGCGGCTGAGACGGCTGGAAGCGACTGTTTGTATTTCCCATCCGCATAGTCATTCAGCATCAAGACGGTCTGGAACGCTACTTCACCCGCCACCTTGGCGCAGCGGTCCTTTTTTTCTTTGGAAGATACCTGCACTCCGGCTTTCATGGCCCAGGTGGATACCGAGATGTGACACAGGGGTGAATTCGGAACTACACGGACCTGCTTCGGAAAATAGCAGATGGCATCAAAACGATCAGTTGGGAAGTTGGATACTGCGTACCAGTTGAGCAGGTGGGCGACCATCTGTGTATGTGTCTGGTTCTTATCCATGGTAACAAGATTGATGAGGGCAGAGCAGGCACCGAGTGAACCGCAGAGTGTCCCCTGTCCGCCGTAACCTGCGGCCGCGTGTTGCATCATATCATCAGAAAGCATGGTGTAAGGAAAACCGATTTTTTCTTTCATAAGGCTGAGGACCCCCAGCCAGGCACCGGAGCCTCAGCCACCCTTTGCGTGATAATTCTTGTAGGCCCTCTTCCCTGCTTCGTCCGCATCGAGCTTGCTATATTTCCAGGGGAGGGGAGGCGCTGTCGGGGGAGCAGCCGCAGTCGCTTCCTTGCCAGAAAGCAGACCTCCACCGGCTGCAACCAGCAGGCCACCTGCGGCGGCAGCACCGGCAGTGTTCAGAAAACTTCTCCGGGAAATTCTTTCAGACTCATCTTGTTTGACTTCATCTCTTGGCGGGTGTTTGTACATCGTCATCCTCCTTAACTTGGTTCATGATTATCGGCAGTTACAGCCGTGTTAAAAGCACGAAAAGGATTCATTTTTTTTTAAGGGCAGGACTCTACCGCTCAAACATCAGCTCGGCCGATCGTCTCAAACCCGATAAATCTGATTACCAGGCGAATTCGCACCTGTCAAACAAATTAGGCCTGAACCCGAACTGTTCTTTAAAATAATTTCAAGGTGTTTTCGGCAACGGAATTCATTGCCGAGATCACCCCGTATATCCTGGAGAAGTCATTTAAGTTCGTGCGCTATTACAGTTGGTGTTCCAACCGATCCAGAGGAGAATGGCTGAAAGCGGAAAAGGTTGTAGTTGGCAAGGAAATTGAACTGGTTCATCTTTCTTCTGAAAGCGGGGGTATCTCAATGTGACCCTTAATCTGTTTTAGGAGCATATTATGATTCTCAGCAGCAGTCCGGGCCGCAGTCTGCAGCCTCTTTTCCTTTAAGCCAGACCTGGATGATGTAGGAGGCGCATCCTACGCCGGGAGTGACGCTGATCGCTTTCACCGGGCAGTTGGTGGCGCAGGCGCCACACTCCATGCACAGATCATGGGCAATGATTGTTGCCTTTTCTCCCTTTTCAACCTCGAAGACGCCATGGGGGCAGACCGTACTGCACATGCCGCAGCCAATGCAGGGCTCTGGATCGAGTTTCAGGGTGGCAACGCCGGGCAGGTATCTGAAGGTATCCATTATGTTTCTCCAAAATAATCAGCAAGTTAAGCTGTTAAATCGTTTTGATTATCCTTAAATAAACGGTGCTGCAACCCAGGCAATGATTGCGCCAAGCACGGCAAGGGCCTGCACCGGCATGAAGCGCCGCATTTCCTTTTCAACTCCGGAAGGGGAGGTGTAGGGGGTTGCGCCGGTAAAGTTCATCGCAGCATACGAACTGATCGCAACCGCACTGAGCACCATTGCGGCGATTTCCAGAGTGGAGATATTCCCTTTATGGAGGAATATAGTTGCGTATCCGGCCATGAGTCCGAGAATAATTCCCTTTAAGGCAAATTGTTTTCCCGGAATCCACGGAAGCAGCGCCGGGGTAAGTACCGCGCCGGCGATGACTCCGGAGAAAAGCGCGGCAATTGCCATGAGTCCGCGCTGCCAGGCGGCGGAAATAGAAAAAATTTCCGTGCCGATTCCAGAAAGAAGCATAATTCCGAAAAGAACCAGGACCGTGGTCCGGCTCAGGATAAGGGATAATTCCACCGGCACCAGGACCAACCGGTCAGCCAGAGTAAAAGTCGGGCGCCGCATGTGAGGTTCGGCTTTTTTCCCGGCGCGGATAAACTCCGGGATGTCGTTTGCTTGTACCGGACCCCAGATAACTTTGAATCGGCAGGCCTTTCGCACATCAAAGGCTGATACTCCGGGCGCTCCAAGCTGTGGCAGGATGAGTTCCCGGTGTTTGATGATTTTATCCAGCTGGGTGGCCTTGACCTGTCGGCAGACTTCCTCTGTGGAAAAGGTCTTTTTACCTGCCGCACACCAGACATTGATTCCCCGGGTGTCCAGGACCAGGATCCAACCGCTGATTCCGGTAAGTTCTCTGCGCAGGGCATCAAAGGAAAGCTTGTAGTTTGCCGTGACAAAGACAGGATCTTCCGGGCCGGGAGATCCAACACAATAGAGTCCCGGCGCGACTTTATAGTCATTGCGCTTATAACCCAGTCGCACCCGTATGGCTCCCATCTGGTCGCTCATGACAAGGTTGGTGGAAACTTTGGGCACAGGACCCACAGGCGTTTCAACCAGATCCTCAACAAAATGCCACAGCTGGTATCCGGGACGTTCAATATGGCTGCTGGGAGGTCCGGCCGGGGCCCCGCAGCAAGGTTCATCGTCAATCTTCGCCATGGGAATATTCAGCGGCCCAACTGATGGCGCGGGGCAACAAGAGGTTGTTTTGCGCTCTGTCGGCGGACAGCATGAGGAAGTTGATTGCTCTTTCGGGGGGAAGCATTGCGAAGCATCCGGTCCGCAACTCTTACCCTGGTATTTTTCCAGGGGGATTTTAAGTTGTATCATATGATCTGATCCTTGATATTCGGTAAGAACTTTAGAGCTGTTCCACCATCTGCTTGAATTTTTCAAAAACATCCTTGTCCAGACAATAACAGGTGCATGGCCCGTTGATTTCGCCTTTGATCAGGCCGGCATCTTTGAGACTTTTGAGATGCTGGCTTACTGTTGACTGGGCCAGCGGCAGGATGTCGACTATCTGGCCGCAAATGCATTTATCCATCTTTTTCAAGTATTTGATGATCTTAACCCTTGCCGGATGGCCCAACGCCTTACAGAGATTTGCAAGAGGGGTTGATTCCAAGGAGATTTTGCTGTTATTGTCTAGTGTTTGTGGAGGCATGAGCTGGTTCCTTATGGTTAATCGTTAAATTACGATAAGTAATTGATGAGGTCCTGTCAACCTTGTTACAATAAAAAAATCTGATTTCACCTGGCTTGAAGCAAGGCTATGGCTTAGCGATGAAGGTAATCGGAGCAGATGCAAGCCTGTTTTACTTCAACGCAATGACATATTTTCCATTTCGAGGGTGATGATCATAAAAAATATTTGCAAAAAGAGTCTTTGGGGATGCGGCAATTTAACTTGTCAATATGGGCCAAATAAGCTAGTTTTTACACGCATAGTAAGAGATTTTAAGATCTCGCCTGTGGTGACAATTTCTTCAGATAAAATCCTTAGAGCAGAAAGTTTTATACGTGAAAAAAGTTCAGGATCATTATTTCAGGCGGGCAAAAAAGGAAGGCTATCCTGCCCGGTCCGTTTATAAATTAGAAGAAACGCAGCAGAAATATAAAATAATTAATAAAGGGGATATTGTTCTTGACCTTGGGTGCCAGCCAGGCAGTTGGTCCCTTTATGCGGCAAAGGTGTCCGGCCCTCAGGGGCTGGTGATTGGCGTTGATATGCACAAGGTGGGGGATTTATACCGTACCGGGGCTGCAAAAATCATCAGTATCCAGGCCGATATAATGGACGAAAACATAATGGAGCAGCTCAAGGAACAGGCCATTTCCTATAATGTTGTATTGAGTGATATTGCACCGCATACAACCGGAAACAAATGGACCGACCAGTGTCAGTCAATTACTCTTGCGAGTCGATGTTTTGAAATTGCTGGAAATGTGCTTCATGAGGGTGGAAATTTTTATTGTAAGATTTTTCAGGGAGAAGATGCGAATGATTTTGTGAAAACAGTGAACAAAAAGTTTCAAACGGTGAAAACAGTCAAACCGAAAAGTTCCCGTAAAGAAAGCGTCGAGATGTTTGTTTTGGGGATGAATTATACCGGGAATAGATAAGGATATTATTAAGATATGGCCCAGGATTTCAGGTCTTGTGCCCGATGCGGACTAGAGGAGATACAATGTCAGGTCACTCAAAATGGGCTAACATAAAACACAGAAAAGGCGCGGCAGATGCCCGGCGCGGTAAAATATTCACCAGACTTAACAAGGAAATCACCGTTGCAGCCAGAATGGGCGGCGGCGATCCCCTGGGCAACCCCCGGTTGCGTTCTGCCATCGCCTCAGCCAAAACTGAAAATATGCCCAAGGACAATATCGATCGGGCGATAAAAAAAGGCACCGGTGAACTTGAGGGAGCGGTTTATGAAGAAATTACCTATGAGGGTTACGGCCCCGGTGGAGTGGCGATCCTGGTGGATTGCATGACCGACAACAAAAACAGGACGGTTGCCGATGTCAGGCATTATTTTGCCAAGAGCGGCGGCAATCTCGGCGAAACGAATTGTGTCGCCTGGATGTTTGATCGGAAGGGGTCCATTTTAATCGATAAGGAAACGGTCTCTGAAGAAAAGCTTATGGAGCTGGCCCTTGATGCGGGTGCTGAAGATGTTATTGAGGAAGAATCCGCATTTCAGGTATTCACTGCGCCCGATGATTTTGACGCGGTCCGTGAAGCGCTTCAAGCAGCAGGAATTTCCTTTATTGAAGCATCTGTTTTAATGGTTCCCAAAAATATCGTTGAAGTCGCTGAGGAAAAAGTTGCCAGGCAGGTTTTAAATCTCCTTGAGAAGCTTGAGGATTATGATGATGTTCAGAATGTCCATGCAAATTTTGATATTCCGGATGAAATAATGGAGTCATTGCAATAGCCATCAGCAAAGGGAAAATTCGCATACTGGGGCTGGATCCCGGTTCCCGGATCACGGGCTACGGAATAATCGACAAGATCGGCCCTGATTTGGAGTTTGTCACCTGCGGCGTTATACGTGGGGATCAGAGGCTTACATTTCCGGAAAGACTGCTTGCTATCCATAATGGCGTCTGTGATGTTATTGACCAGTTTCAACCGACTGTTGCCGGGGTTGAGGATGTTTTTGTTTCGGTGAACCCCAGGTCCGCCCTGAAGCTCGGTCATGCCAGAGGAGCGATAATCATTGCCGCTTTGAAAAACGGCATCAGCGTCAGGGAGTATACCGCCCGGGTGGTCAAACAGGCGGTTGCCGGATACGGGCAGGCGTCAAAAGCCCAGGTTCAGCAGATGGTTCGGGCCTTGCTCAGCCTGTCAGCGACGCCGAGTCAGGATGCCTCGGATGCCCTGGCAGTGGCGATGTGCACCGCTAATCACCTCGGCTCCATGCCCCTAATTTTGTAACCGGAGATGAGATCATGATCGCCTGCCTTGAAGGGGAATTATTCAGTAAATCGCCGGACAAGCTGATCATTAATGTCAGCGGCGTCGGCTATGAAGTTTTTTTCCCGCAAACCGGATTTACCCGCCTGCCGGAAATCGGCGAAAAGATTTTTCTTCACATTTATACCCACGTCCGGGAAGATATTCTGGCGCTTTATGGGTTTATCGAAGCAGAGGAAAAACAGATGTTTCTCCTCCTGGTAAGTGTCTCAGGCGTCGGTCCGAAACTTGCCTTGAATATTCTTTCCGGTATTTCTCCTCAGGACCTGAGCCGGGCCATTGTTTCAGAAAATCTGCATACCCTGACCAAACTTCCCGGGGTCGGGAAAAAAACCGCGGAACGCCTTTGTCTGGAGTTGAAGGACAAGGTGCAGTTTATTCCGGCATTCGGGCAGAACCTGGAAAGAAATGAAAGCAGAATGGACGGCGGCAACCAGAAGATCGCAGATGTTATTTCCGCGCTGGTCAATCTTGGCTATACTCCGCTGAGAGCCCGTGAGGCTCTTGAGATTGTTCGGCGTAAGGTCAAGGATGACTTTCAAACCATGACCCTTGAGGAATTGTTGCGTCAGGCGTTGAGGTCGGTTGGATGAATTATGAAGAACGCATAGTCAGTACCGCGGTTAAGCGTGAAGATCTGTCCGCTGATGTTGATTTGCGGCCGAAATTTCTTTCCCATTATGTCGGCCAGGATCAACTTAAAAAGAATCTTGATATCGCGATGATGGCTGCCAAGGGGCGTGGCGAGGCCCTGGATC
Source organism: Pseudomonadota bacterium (assembly GCA_018823135.1). Lineage (NCBI taxonomy): Bacteria > Pseudomonadati > Pseudomonadota > Pseudomonadota bacterium. The sequence goes on along the minus strand of JAHJJF010000101.1, from coordinate 33,825 downwards.
ATGTATTGTTTCATGGTTTTCCTGGGCTGGGCAAAACCACTCTTGCATACATTATCGCCAATGAGATGCAGGCGAATATCAAGGTGACATCCGGCCCGGTTATTGAACGGGCCGGCGATCTGGCGGCAATACTCACCAGTCTCCAGGAAGGCGATGTACTGTTCATTGACGAAATTCACCGGCTTAATCACGTGGTTGAAGAAATACTTTATCCGGCAATGGAAGATTTTCAGCTGGATTTGATTATCGGCCAGGGTCCCGGAGCCCGTTCGGTGAAAATGGATCTTCCCCGCTTTACTCTGGTGGGCGCCACCACCAGAACAGGGTTGCTCACCCCGCCGTTGCGGGACCGTTTCGGAGTCATCCTCCGGCTTGATTTTTATACTGTTTCAGACCTTGAGACCATCATCAAGCGATCTGCAAAAATTCTCGGCATTCCTCTGGATGAAGCCGGCGCCAGGGAAATCGGCAGCAGGTCACGTGGTACACCGCGGATTGCCAACCGATTGCTCAAAAGGCTGCGAGACTATGCTCAGGTGAAGGCGGAAGGCAAGATTACCGCGGAGGTCGCTGACGCGGCCCTGAACCTGCTGGCAGTGGATAAGCTGGGACTCGATGAAATGGACCGCAGAATATTACTGACGATAATTGATAAATTCGACGGCGGTCCCATCGGCATTGATACTCTTGCCACCGCAGTCTGCGAAGAAAAGAACACCCTGGAAGATGTGTATGAGCCGTTTCTGATCCAGAACGGTTTTCTCAGCAGGACTTCTCGCGGCAGGGTGGCGACTCTTGCTGCTTATGAGCATTTCGGCAGAACCTTCAGGGACCGTGATACAGCTGTAGAGAATAACCGGAGGTTGTTTTAGCTTTTGCGATTAACCGCAAAAAAAGTGGGAAAGAAGGTTGGCTTTGGACGCTTAATCGATAATCAGTTTAATAAAACAGCAGCTTTTTTTTATAAGAAGAATTTGCAAAAGTATGGTCAAGGTATTCAGGATTATTTTTTTTAAGAAGATGTGGTATTCTCTATAACGTATGAATAACAAGATAACCATAGCAGAGATTAGGGCGATGAAGAAAGCCGGTGAGAAGATCACCATGCTTACCGCCTATGATTCAGGTTTTGCCGGGATCCTTGACCAGTGTGGCCTTGATATGGTTCTGGTTGGCGACTCCCTGGGCATGGTTGCTCTGGGGTATGATTCCACTATTCCGGTTACCATGGAAGAAATGTTGCACCACGCAAGGGCCGTTAGCAGGAAGGTGAGCCGCGCCGTTCTGGTTGGGGATATGCCGTTCTTGTCCTACCAGACCGGCATTCATGACGCGCTTATCAATGCCGGTCGTTTCATGAAGGAAGCCGGTTGTGACGCAGTAAAACTTGAGGGTGGCGTGGAAATGTGTGAAATCGTCGCCGCTCTGGTCAGGGCAGGGATTCCTGTAATGGGTCATATCGGCCTTACGCCGCAGACCGCAAGTCAGCTTGGCGGCTATAAGGTGCAGGGTCGGGACCGTGAATCCGCCATTCGCATGCTGGCCGATGCGAAAGCCCTTGATGCAGCAGGGGTGTTTGCCATTGTCCTTGAATGTATCCCGGATAAACTCGCAGCAGCGCTTACCGGGGTGGTCAATGTGCCGACGATCGGCATCGGCGCAGGAGCCTCCTGTGACGGGCAGGTGCTCGTCACCCATGACCTGCTGGGAATTTTTGATAAAAAGATTCCAAGCTTTGTGAAGCGATACGCAAATATGGCACCCCTCATCAAGGAGGCCATAGCAAGTTACCACAAAGAGGTCAAGTCCGGAGATTTTCCTGATAATGATCATAGTTTTCAAATGCAGATTGATATTGAAAGCTTGTTGGACGATGCGGATAAGCCCGACCTTTAAATAATTGTGTTTGAGGGTGTTAACTGATCGCCGGTGACCGCCGGTTAAATACAAGGGAAGCCTTTTTATGGACATCGCAACAATAATAGGTCTGGTTTCTGGTTCTGTAATCCTCCTTTCCGCCATTATTCTGGGCGGATCTCCCCTGATGTTCATCAATATACCTTCGGTCCTGGTGGTCGGGGGTGGCACCTTTGCCACCATTTTTATCCGTTTCAGTATGAAGGATGTGGTCAACTGCATGAAGGTGACGATGAATGCTTTTTTTGTCAGGTTGAGCGTCCCTCAGGAAGTTATCCAGGAGATCGTCAATCTGGCGAATATTGCCCGTAAAAATGGCTTGATTGTTTTGGAGCAGCAACCCATTGAAGACAAGTTTTTGAAAAAAGCAATCATGTATTGTGTTGACGGACATGAAGCTGAATTCATCGAAGAAGTGCTTAAAAAGGAAGTCAATCTCACCGTGGAACGCCATGAGATCGGCCAGGGTGTGTTTAAGGGCATGGGGGATGCGGCGCCGGCATTCGGTATGATCGGCACCCTTGTCGGCCTGGTGCAGATGCTCGCAACCATGGATGATCCAGCATCCATCGGCCCCTCCATGGCGGTGGCGCTGCTTACGACACTGTACGGCGCAGTGCTTGCAAACCTGATCTTCCTGCCCCTTGCCGATAAGCTTGTACTGAGAAGTAAGGAAGAAGAAAGAAATAGAAAATTGATTATTGAAGGGGTTCTTGGAATTTTAAAAGGATTGAACCCACGAGTCATGGAAGAGTTCCTTGAGACTTTTCTGCCGCCCAAAGATAGAGGTAAGGCCGAAAAGTAGCGTTTTTGCGAAGCAGGTGCCGGTTCGGTCCTGTTTCGACGGTTCCACGATATAAAAGAATGAAATCGTTTATGGAAAGCCATGGCTGAAGAAGAAGTTAAACAAAAGAAACAACCTGCCGGTGCTCCCGTGTGGATGTGCACGTTTGCGGATCTGATGTCCCTGCTGATGTGCTTTTTTATTCTTCTCCTTTCGTTTTCCGAGATGGACAAGCAGAAATTCAAGCAGGTGGCGGGTTCCATGGAAAAGGCTTTCGGCATGCAGAAAGAGGAGCGTGCCGAGGATTCCTTGAGTGGAACGGATATAATTTCCACGGAGTTCAGGTCTATTCCAATGACCGTCCAGCTTCAGATCAGAGATGCGATTGTCGATGAAATGCAAGGGGGGCTCATCGAAGCGGATTATGGTCCGGACGGCTTGATTCTTCGCGTCAAAGGTGGGGTGGCTTTTGATTCTGGAAAAGATCTGATTCGGGACCAGTTCAGCACTATCCTGGACAAGCTCGGCAAAGTCCTGGTTACCCATGATGTCAATATTTCAGTCAGCGGCCATACTGATAATGTAACGCTCACTAAAGGGGCTGATTTTTCATCCAACTGGGGTCTTTCCGCATCCCGCGCTGTGCGGGTGATTGAATACTGGACTGAAAAGTATAATTTTCCTCCGGCACGTTTGTCGGCAACCGGATATGCGGACGGGCAGCCACTTGAGTCTAATGATACGGCTCAGGGGAGAGCAAGAAACCGGCGGGTTGAATTTAAAATCCGCCCAAACCAAACCAATATTGCTTTTGACGGCCTGGAGATTATTGAGTAGGGCCCACTTGCTTTTGACACATTTAGGACTGAGGTTGTTGAAATGAGCACAGAGAAGACCAGTGACGCAAATCGCCGACAATCAGTCAGAGTTTCGGACCGGGCACTTTTTGCTTGCGGAAAACTCTTGCCTGATGAGTACAAGGAAATTCTGGATGACTACAGCCGCGGCATATTACCTCGAAGGCATAAGGGCATAGCCGATATCGAGATGTTTATCGGCGCGCAGAGCGCCTTGTCAAGACTCCGGGAAAAGGATGAAGACCTTGCGGATTTTTTGCAGCACATGGATGCCAAAATCAGCCAGGTCCTGAAAAATGTCACCAATATGCCCTCTCCCCTGGATGAACTCCAGCTTCAGGAAATCAATATCAGTGGGGCTGGGATAGGTTTCGATACTGAGACTTCCTATGCCCTGAATGATATTGTTGAATGTTCCCTTGTCCTGTTGCCGAATTACTCATACATCCACTGCATTGGGAAAGTTGTAAGCTGTGAAGAAATGAAAAAAGAAGACAAGGCCAAAAAATACAGGGTGGCTCTGGAGTTTACGCTTCTCATCGAAGAAGACCGGGAAAGGATTATCCAACACAGTTTTAAACTACAGAGTGTAGCGCTTCGAAGCAGACGACTTGAAAATTATTAGCCTTCCTGAAACAGTAAGATGGACTTTTCGAAGTCTACATATCTACGAGTCCATCAATCATCCTCTACGGTAAGTATTTTGCGATGAGAGAAATAAGCAGCGCTGAAATTACTCAAGCAGTCAAAAAAATGGCGATGACCGCAGCCTGCGACCTTGAGCCCGATATCCTTGATGCCCTTCTAAAGGCACGAGACACCGAGACAGGTTTCCTTGCCAAAAATGCCATTGAAATGCTTCTTGCCAATGCCGATATTGCCAGCCGGGAAAAGATGCCCATTTGCCAGGATACCGGCATCTGCGTGTTGTTTGTATCTTTGGGTCAGGATGTTCATATCTCTGGAGACCTCGATGATGCTATTCAGCAAGGGGTGCGGGATGGCTATCGTGAAGGATATCTTCGCGCTTCGGTATGCGATCCTTTGACCAGAAAAAATACCGGGACTAATACCCCGGCAATTGTCCATGTTGAACTGGTTCCCGGTGATTCGCTGAAACTCAGTTTTTTGCCCAAGGGCTGTGGCAGTGAAAATATGAGTGGGCTCACCATGCTGCCCCCCTCGGCGGGAATTTCCGGAGTTGTTGAATTTGTCACCGAAAAAGTTGTGGCCGCAGGACCGAATCCCTGCCCGCCGGTTGTTGTCGGAGTGGGAATGGGAGGGACTTTTGAAAAAGCGGCTTATCTGGCAAAAAAATCCCTGCTGCGGCCGGTTGGAACGCCAAGTGCACGACAGGATGTGGCGGCCCTTGAAAAGGAAATACTTGCGGCAATCAATGCCAGGGGCCTTGGGGTTCAAGGCCTGGGAGGAATCAACACCGCCCTGGCAGTGCATATCGAGGTATTTCCTTCTCACATTGCAAGCCTGCCGGTAGCGGTGAACATTCAATGTCATGCGCATCGTTATAATCAGGTAGTATTGTGAGTGATTAGCCATTTAGGCTGAAGGTGTTTAGGTTACGAGCGAATAAAAAAATGTTTTTGTTGAAGTCGTCTTGCGATAAACCTATCTGTGATTAATACAAAAAACACTTAAAGTCTAACAGCCTTCTGCCTAAATAACCTTAACGTTGATCGATTGCCATTAAACCAATTGGCCAAGAGAAAACCATGTCATTATTGCGATATCGGCCGGAATTTTTAGATAATCTCAAGAATATAGTTCTGCCTTTTGCCGAAGGCGTGTTGGAGACCATCGAAGCTGGTGATCTTGTCAGTCTTACCGGATCTTTTTATACCGGCAGGGACCAGACCCATCGACGACTTTGCGCCCTGCTTGATGAGGGGAAAGAACTGCCGGTGGATCTGGCAGGACAACTCCTCTATTATGTGGGCCCGACGCCCGCGAAGCCTGGTCAGGTGGTGGGTGCGGCAGGGCCGACCACAAGTTATCGGATGGATCCCTACACGCCACGTCTTCTTGCTCTTGGATTAAAGGCGACCATGGGGAAAGGGGTGCGGTCTCAACCGGTCCGGGAGGCGATGGTCAAGCACGGCGCAATATATCTCGCAACCATTGGGGGGGCCGGGGCGCTGCTGTCCAAATCTATTAAGAAATGTGATTTGATCGCTTTTGAGGACGCAGGTCCGGAAGCGCTTTACAGAATGGAAGTGGAAGAATTTCCGGCCGTTGTGATCAATGATCTCAACGGCCGGGATTTTTATGAAATTGTCGCTGGGAAATAAGCCGGCACAAGAGTTACGGAGTTTTCAACCCACCGAAAACATTCAAGCCCTTGAGCAGGGTGAGAGCGGTCCGCAGCTGATTATCTTTCTCAATGGATTCTTTGATTAATTCCTCTTCGGATTTTTCCGAATCCTTATCGTCGATAATTTTTTTGTTCTTGTCTTCTGCCGGTTCTAATTCGTCAGAGGAATTTTTGCCCTCGATGTCTTCTTCAGCGGGTTCACCTTCCTCGGACTCATTGCCGTTTTCAATATGGTGTTTCAGGTCTTTTTCACGCAGGAATTTTGGTTTCTTTTTGGATGCGGCCGGCTCTTCCCTGTTATTGTGCACTTCAGTGGGAACTACTATATCAGGTGTAATGCCTTTTGCCTGTATGGAGATTCCGCTGGGGGTGTAATACTTTGCGGTAGTCAGGCGTAACCCCGCACCATTATTGATGGGGATAATTGTCTGGACGGAACCTTTGCCGAAAGTCTGGGCGCCGAGGATAATCGCTTTTTTATGGTCCTGAAGCGCTCCGGCGACAATTTCCGAAGCGCTGGCGCTTCCTTCGTTAACCAGAACGACCAGCGGGAAATCATAGGAGGTTCCTGCCGAGTGGGCTTTAAACACCATATTCTGCTCTTTGATGCGACCTTTTGTCGAAACGATAATTCCGTCGTCGATAAACACGTCTGAGATTTTTACAGCCTGATCAAGCAGTCCACCGGGGTTGTTGCGGAGATCAAGGACCAGACCTTTGATGTCATTATCATTGGTAAGATCTTTGAGGGCCTTTTTGAAATCTGTGGTGGTTTTTGACTGGAAATTGATGATGCGCAAATAGCCGTATCCGGGTTCAAGCATCTTTGATTTAACACTTTGTAAGGGGATATCATCCCTGACAATGGTGATTTCCTTGAGATCAGTCCAGCCCTTGCGGTGAATGGATATGGTGACGTTGGATCCCTTGGGGCCTCGAAGTTTTTTGACTGCCTGTACCAATGTCAGGTCACTGGTTGTTTCATCACCGATTTTGATAATCTTGTCGCCGGCCTTAAGTCCTTTTTTAAAGGCAGGAGTGCCTTCAATGGGGGATACCACCGTAAGAATTCCATCTTTCATGGTTATTTCAATTCCAATGCCGGAAAAACTCCCCTGAGTCTCAACTTTCAACTCTTTAAAATCATCGGGCTTCATATAGGATGAATGAGGATCCAGGGAGCTGAGCATTCCTTTTATCGCCCCTTCTATTATCTGCTGCGTATCGACATCCTCAACATAGTTTTTCTGGATTATGCTTAAGACATTTGAAAAAGCTTCCAGGTTTTTGTAAGTGTCTTGTGTCCTTGCAGAGACACCGCTGTCGTGGGACCAGAAAATTATTGAAAAAATTGTAACGCTTAATGCTGCGGTGAAGATGAGTTTTTTTACAAGTGGTTTTGTTTTGAATTTCATGCTGTTTCCCATGCTATAGACTGAAATTAATGAATATACTTTCCAGTTTCCATCCGAAAAGGTCTCTTTTCAAGTAAAAACGATGTCGATCGTAAGGATTTCGCGAGCGATGTACTCTACGAATTCGCGTAATTTTATGATCTCTTTGATGTTTTTGAAAATTGACTGTTTCCGACATTAAATGAACTCATTAGAAAGGTATGAGCGGTTTCAAAATTGATATTTTTTTATAGTATCACGATGCGTCTGGTCCTACAATCCATTAATCAAATTGTATGCAATTGTTGTTGTATTCCCTCAAGTAAAATAATTATTGACTGCGGGTGGCTTTGATTTTGAGTTTTGCATTATTTACCCAGTGGAGTGGATTCTCTGGTTTTGAGCCATGCCTGATTTCAAAATGCAGGCCTTCGCCGAGCAGACCTCCCTGGTCTCCCATTATGCCGATTACTTCACCCGTTGCCACATGTTCGTTTTCCTTCTTGAAGAACTGGGCCGCCCGGGAAGTCAAGCTGTAATACTGTTGTCCGTGGTCAATTATCATGAGATTGCCATATCCCCTTAAATGACCGGCGTAGACCACCTTGCCGCTGTAAATGGAGGTTATTTCATTTCCGGCCTCGGATTTGATATCTATGCCGTTTGCATAAGTCGTAATGCCGAATTTGCCTTTTTTGTTACGGCCGAAATAGGTGGTAACCGTTCCCGGTATGGGCGGATCAAGCCGTCCTTTTTGCGCCCCGAAACCATGACTTGGACCGGGGGGCCTTTTTTTGGGGAGTTCGGATAAGGTCTGGAGCTTCTGTTTTTCGGTGGAAGCCTGCTTTTTGAGATTATCAATGGTGCTGGTCAGATTTACAGAGGCTTCTTCCATCTCAAGCAGCGCCTGCTGGTATAATTTTTTTTCGGTGTTGATCCGGGTGAGAAGCACCATGCGCTCCTGTCTTGTTTCAGCAAGTTGCATCTCTTGTTGCTTGATCTGTTTGATGACGGCCATCAGCTGTTTGATGCCTTCCTGGAGCGTGTCGCGGGTCTCGGAAAGGGATTTGATTTTTTCACGGTAAGAAGCGATTACCTCCTGGTCGTACAGCATGAGATGACGGAAATATTCGTTGAAAGTCAGGAGGTCCGGAAGTTTGGCAGAGGAGAAGACAACATTCATAACCCCGATTGAGCCCAACTGATAATAGGCTGTAAGTCGTTTTTCCACATGGGTCTGGATAGTTTCCTTCTCGGTAAGAATTTCGACAAGTTCTTCCTGCTTGATTTTTATAAGTTTTTCCTGTTCATCGAGTTCTTTTTTATACTTTGCCAGTTTTTCACGTTCTTCTTTGAGGTTGGCGTCGAGTCTTTCCAGTTCGGTGAGGAAATTGATTTCTTCACTTCTGGAATCACGTATGCGGCTTTTATGATCTTGTATCCCCTTGTTCAGGCGGTATACCTTTTTCTGTTGATTGAGGATTTCCACCTCAAGGTTTTCAATGGTTTCCGGGCCGGATGCGGCATGGACGATGGCAGCAAGGAATACACCAATGAAAACAAGGAGTAGAAGTGATGTTTTTGGTGCAACGATTTTCATTTTAGATTCGCAGAAATTTACGGATGGATAAAAGACTTCCGCCGGCACATAACGCAGTCCCAATAAAAAGGATGGTAAGGGTGGTCAGCGGCGAAAAGAAGGAGAACTCCAGAAGATTGAGGAATCCAGGGCCGCTGAATTTGGCTTTGATCCATTGGAATAGCACGAAGAGAAAGATCAACCCGGTTGCCGACCCCAATAATCCCTGGAGTATGCCCTCGATAAACAGCGGACCCTGGATATATGAGTTGATCGCCCCAAGGAGCCTCAATACCTCAAGTTCGTCTTGCCGCGCAACAACGGTTAACCTGATTGTATAGGAGACAATGAATGTCGTGGTAAGAATCAGCAGACTGCCGCTCAAAAGTACAATTATTCTCAGGAGGTTGGTAAAATATCCCATGCGTTCAATCCAGTTGTGGCCGTATTGGACCTTGGATGCGCCGGGCAGGGTAGCGAGATAGTCAGCAAAAGATTTGATCTGCGTGAGATGTTTCAGACTTTTTTTCGGGTAGACCTCGATTGAAGGGGGTAGGAATGCTGAGCCAAGATCATTTAATACGTCTTTTTCTTTTCCAAGTTGATTGGTCAAACGTTCAAATGCGTCGTCCTTGGAAACGTAGACCACTTTTTCCACATCGCTGAATTCGCGGATTTTGCGCTCCATCTGTGCCTGCATCTCAGGGACGATTTCGCCTTCAAGGTACAGAATAATTCGTAGGTCATCGTCAAATCGGGAACCGGCCTTGATCATATTTATATAGATCAGGAAGAAAAAAGCGAAGATCAGCACAGACAGACTTACGGTGAGCAAAGTCATAACCTGTGTTCCCCAGGTGCTTTTTATGTTGCGGCCGGCTTGTGTGAAAATTGCGGACATGTGGCCCATGTCTTATCTCCTGCTTCGTGTCTGTCCGGAAAAGGTTAATTTGTCGTAACAGCAATGGTTAAGGCTGTCGATATGTGAACGGGCAAGCCAATGCGCGCCGTTTTTGTTTCAACCTGCTGCGTTTACTCAAAAATATATTCACGACCGGTCAGGCATTAATTTGATTCATCGGTTACATAAGTGAGGTTAGAAAGCCATGCTTTAAATCTAGAATCCGGTAATTTTTATTTTTATAGATCTCTTCGTCGTGGGTTGCGACCACAACAGTAGTCCCTTCCCTGTTAAGCTGCAGGAAAAGGTCGACAACCCTGTCAGACATCTCCCGGTCAAGGTTGCCGGTAGGTTCGTCGGCAAGCAGGAGCGGTGGTTTATTTGCTGCTGCCCTGGCAATTGCCACTCTCTGTTGCTCCCCTCGTGAAAGTTTTCCTGCCGGGGTATTCTGCTTGTCGGAAAGATTGAGCATGTCGAGAAGATCGGCGACCCGTGCGCGGATTTCCTGGGTATCCTTGTATAAAACCTCCATGGACATGGCAATGTTTTGGAGTACTGTTTTTTGGGGCAGTATCTTGAAGTCCTGATAAGCAACTCCGATATTCTGTCTCAGTCGCTGTATTCCGGAAGGGGTGATTTTACTGAGATCCCGCCCGGCCACTTCAATTAAACCTTTTGTCGGTCGTTCTATGCAGCAGATAAGTTTAAGAAAGGTGGTCTTGCCGGCGCCGCTCATGCCGGTCAAAAAAACCATTTCCCCCTTGTTTATAGACACGGAAACTTCCTGCAGAGCTACAACATCCGGAGTATAAACTTTAGTTACTTTGACCGCCTCGACGATTGGGCGGTTATTGGGATCGAAATCATTCATGTGTTTTAGAGGCTGTTTTTTTTATTTTCATTGAATCTCCCCGTGGTAAATAGCGGAGAATCACCATGGGTTGGGAAGATATATTGTTATTAGATGCGTTTGCTAATCCTTAGAGCGGAGAAGCACCCTTCGGGCATAAACGAAGAGTTATGGATAAGGGGAATGCATTTTTTTGCTGCATTCCCATGTATACCTTTTGAGGTATAACTGATTTCTACAATAAAACCAAGACATTATCTTCATGACGTTTAATTAGATGCATTTTGGTATAGTTTTGTACCGGTAAAGTCAGGTCATTGGTAACTATCTTAAATGTTTGCATATAGTGCCATCTCCCGACGCTCCGTGGAAATTTAAAGGCTTTGGGTGAAGTTATGAGCTATTTGATTCTACCGGCATTTGTCGGGCAGGTTTATTTTCATGCAGTGTTTCAGTGATGATGGGGGTGTGTTTCAGGGTATTATCCTTCAGTTTACCCTCGTAACTGTTTTATTAAGCCATGCTTTTATGTATACTGAATATGTTTTTGATGCAAAATGATAAAAAGGCTGCCACTTTTCTGTTAATATTGTATATAAAATAAATAATATCCAAAACTTATAACATTAATTCTTTTGCTTCAGCGCTGGCTATGAATACTATTTCCATCCTATTACTGGACGAATCTTCAGGGGACAGCCTGGGTCTCAGCACTCTATCAAAACAGGATCAGTTGTCTGTTTTCAGGGTAAGCCGGCGGGAAGAAGCCCTGGAGCACCTTGAAAACGAACAATATGATCTTTTTCTGGTGGTATTCGAATCCCTGAAAAATAAAGAATCCCTCATTCAGGAACTGGTTGATGCGGCAGTTGATACGCCGATTATCGTTTCATCGCACAATCCGAAGATTGCCGAGGTGGCTTCGATTATGCGTGCCGGTGCCGGAGATTATCTGGAAGCGCCGATCAGTCCTGAAGCGCTTAAGGTCTCCTATGGAAAACTCGTTTCCCGGCCGGGAGATGGCCTGAGATTGCCGAGTTCCTCCCGGACGAAGAAAAAAGATCTTGGCTTTGCCAGAATCATCGGTAAGAGCCGGAAAATGAAACAAGTCTTTTCTCTCATAGAAAAGGTTTGCAATGCCGATACAACGGTATTGGTTTTTGGTGAATCCGGCACGGGCAAGGAGCTTATTGCCCAGGCGTTGCATTACGAGGGCGCAAGGTGCGACGGACCTTTTGTGCCGGTCAACTGCGGCGCTATTCCCGGAGAACTTCTTGAAAGTGAGCTGTTCGGTCATGAAAAAGGAGCCTTTACCCATGCTATCCGGACAAGGACCGGGCGTTTTGAGATGGCTCATGGCGGAACGGTTTTTCTTGATGAAATATCAGAGATGAGCCCGATGCTTCAGGTCAAGATATTAAGAGTTCTGCAGGAGCGGCAATTTGAAAGAATCGGCGGCACCAAAACGATAAAATCTGATTTCCGGGTTATAGCCGCCACCAACAGAAACCTTGAAGAAGAGGTGAATGCGTCCCGTTTTAGAAAAGATCTCTATTATCGCCTCAATGTTATCCCCATTGAAGCGCCGCCACTCAGGGATAGAGCCTCGGATATTCCTCTCCTGGTGGATTTTTTCATGATTAAATACAAGCGTCATCAGCGCAAGGAACTTCATGAGATTACTCCTGAGGCCCTTGATTATCTCCTGAAATATTCATGGCCCGGCAATGTCCGGGAACTGGAAAACATGGTAGAAAGGATGGTCATCCTGTCCACCGGCGACAGGATCTCTGTCGATGATCTTCCTGAACGTCTGCTTGAGGCGGGCGGAAGATCATCTCATAATATTGAAGAAATTCCTTTAGAAGGGTTTTCCCTGAGTCAGTCAGTGGCAGACTTTGAAAAACGGCTTATTACCCAGGCCCTTGATCAGGCCGGCTGGGTGAAGAACCGGGCCGCCAAGTTGTTAAATGTTAATCGCACAACCTTGCTTGAGAAGATGAAAAGGCACGAACTTTTTAATCCGTAATGGTTGCCTGAAAAGGCGAAACCAGGATTGTCGTCTTCAATATCGAGAAATGAGCGGCTCAATAAGCGGCGGCGTCTAATCTATCCGGAGTCTTGCGGGGCTCGTTTCCCTGAGATGCCGACAATCCTTAAAGGATGATCATGGTGGGTTTTTTGGTTATTCTTATGAAAACAATAGTGAAAATCATCAAGAATTTTTCCCTTATCATTCAATTCTGTTGCGTCTTTGTTATCCTGATCGCTTTTCCTCTGCAATCTTCTGCAGAGGAAACCTCCACTAAGCCCGCAGACGCAGTAATTCAGCAACAACATCCCTCTGAGAGATTATGGGATAAGGCGATGATAGCTCTGGGCAAGGAAGATACCAAAAATGCCGCGGCCTATTTTTATCGGATTTATGATAAATACCATACAGCAGCCAATGCTGCTGATGCCTTATGGGAGGCGGTACAGATCTATAAGTCGCTAGCCAATGCCAGCCCGGTTGGGGATTGGCAAAAGGTTCGCGATCTGTTCAAAAGATTCATAACCGATTATCCGGACTCCCCGAAATATACAGAGGCCTATTTTGAGGTTGGAGTCTCCCATTTCCGTATGGGATATTATCGCGAGGCCCTGGTGTATCTCAATCTGTTTCTCGATCGCTTTCCCGATTCGGATTTTGTTCCGAAAGCAAAGGGCTGGCGCGGTAAAACCCTTATACAATTGAATCTGCCGGACGAGGCTGAAGAAATTTACCGCGAGCTTGTAAAAAGCAATGACCAGAATGTTCGGATAATGGGTCTCGTTGGCATTGGCGACACCCAGATTGCCAAACGGGAATACCCGGGCGCCCTGACATCATTTCTTAATGTAAACACCAAGTATCCTGCATATTATAAGGATAATCCCGAGTTTCTTATTCAGCTTGGCAGCGCTTTCTTCAAAAATAACCGGGAAGAAGAGGGAAGAAAGAATCTTTTCTTCTTTGTCAATCTGGCGGAAAAATCGTATCGAAGAACCGAGGTCATATTTGAGCTTGCGGAAAGTTATTTCCGCGAAGGGCAGGATGCCGCCGCCCAGAAACTTTATGAGAAGGCGGTTTTGGAAGGTGAAAAAGGTGAAAGAGCAACAATGCTCAGCAGCCTCCGGCAGGCCCAATACCTCGATGATCCGCAGATTAAGCTCAGCAGGTGGCAGCGTAAAGGCGATCTGACCGATCCCAAAGGTGACAAGGAATATCAGGAAGTATTAACATCCTATCCTTCTGACCCTGTTGCCCAGGATGCACGATACGGCCTTTTCATGCGCTATGTTGCCCGTCAGGAATTTGATCGTGCATATGAAGTCGGGAGAAGTTTTTTGAAACATGATAACCCCAAGGGAGACAAAAAGTCATCCGTGTTATCCGGGGAAATACTGCTGTATCTCATTCAGGAGTTTCTGAAACAGGAAAATTATAAAAAGGTGTATGAGCTGTATCTATCCGAGTATCGCCATGTAAGCTCCTATGAAAATGGCCGCCTGCTTTTTCTTGTGGGCCAGGCCCTTGAATCCCTGCTTCTTTATGATCAGGCTTCGGTTGTCTATTACCGGGCTCTTGCACTTCCCTTGAGCGATGCTGACAAGATTAATCTCTACTCCAGGCGTGCCGAAGTTTACATAGCCAAGAAGGATTGGACCGCCGCGAACCGGCTCCTGGAATACCTGCGCAAGATTTATAAGGATAAAAAGGAAGTGGGTGAGATTTATTATCAGAGCGGCAGGCTGGAGGAAGCGCTAGGCCAGGAGAAAAAAGCTCTTGAATACTATACTCAGGCGGTTGAAATTCTTACTTTTATTGAGAAAAAAGATATCTACACCCAGGCTCGCCTCAATATGTTATTTGAATTGAAGCGCTATAAGGAGGCCGCCGACGCCCTGGAAAATTTCAGAAAAGACGAGTTGCTTGCTTCCGACGTCCTTCAGGGATGGTATGGTCGGCTCGGGGATGCTCTCCGTGAGGAGAATAATTTTTCTGAATCTGCGCGGGCGTATCTTGCCGGGTTGACCGACGATATGCCCCAGGAAGGGAATCAGGCGCAGGGCATTCATTTGCATCTGGGCGATGTTTATTTCCGGATGGGTGAAAAGGAAAAAGGTATACAGCAGATGGAAAAGGCCCAGGAAGGCCCCAATGCGCTGTGGCAGAAACTCGCCATGGAAAGAATGAAACAGAGCAGTATTGATATTGCTGTATCAAAAGTTGGTTCCATTCTTGATAAACAATAATTTCTAAGCGAGCAAATAGTAATGAGTAAAAAGTCACGAGTGACAGGTGACGAGTAAACACATCAACTACTATTTACTTGTCACTTGACACTAAAAGGCTCGAAGTCACATCACATTCGCTATCTCGTTGTCCCCCTCTAAGGTGATAAGGTTAATTCCCAAATCAAATGGCCGATCCTGCAAAAAAAATACTGGTTGTGGATGATGACCGGGAAATCCGCATCTTTCTTTTCGAGGTATTGAAAGGCGCCGGATATGATGTGGAGGTTGCCGAAGACGGCTTGATGGCTCTTGAGCTTATCGAGAGAAACACCCCGGATCTGGTAATTGCCGATATCCGGATGCCGCAAATGGACGGTATCAAGCTTTTACAGAAGATCAAAGCCAAAGCCCCTCAGCTCCCGGTGATGATTATCACCGGGTATGCCTCCATCGAAACGGCGGTTCAAGCCATGAAAGCCGGAGCCTTTGATTATATCATCAAACCTCTTGCCAGAGAGAGTGTCATTGAAAATGTCGTCCGGGTATTTGCTGCGGAAATTGAAATTCCGGATCAGGTTTTGCCGGAGTCCAGAAAGGCAATAAAGCGGCAGAAACGACCGATAATCGGCATGAATGAAAAGTTGCTGCAGATTCTTGCCAAAGCAAAGACCGTTGCTTCGAGCAAGGCCACGATACTTGTCTTGGGTGAGTCAGGAACCGGTAAGGAAGTTTTTGCCCGGTATATCCATAATGAAAGTGACAGGGCCAAGGGATCTTTTGTGGCGCTTAATTGTGCGGCATTACCTGAAGGACTTCTTGAGAGCGAATTGTTTGGCCATGAGAAGGGGGCGTTTACCGGGGCCATAGTGACAAAGAAAGGCAAGTTTGAGCTTGCCGACGGCGGCACATTATTGCTCGACGAGATCGGCGAAATCCCTCTTCATCTTCAGGCAAAACTCTTACGGGTTTTGCAGGAGGAAGAAATAGACAGACTTGGCGGGCAGGCACCCGTGAAAATTGATGTGCATGTTGTGGCCACCACCAACCGGTCTTTGCAGGATGCGGTCAAGGCAGGTGAGTTTCGCGAGGATCTTTTCTATCGATTGAATGTCATTCCCTTGCGCCTGCCTTCCTTAAGAGAGAGAAAGGATGATATCGAGCTTCTGGCCGAATATTTTATCGGGAAATTTTCCGCCCAATATAATAAGCCGACCAAGAAACTCTCAGCGAGATCTGTAGAGGTTTTTAAACAATATTCCTGGCCTGGGAATGTCCGGGAAATGGAGAACCTTATTGAAAGGGCTGTGCTTCTCGGCTTCAGTGAGGAGTTTGAGCCATGGGATTTCTGGGATGAGGAAGAACTCCGACAGGCAGGGGTTGCCGCAAGTGCGGCCGGCGGAATTCCAGTTAATCGTCAATCTGGAATTGCACAGAATTCCGGGAGTTCAAGTGAAGGGACGGCAAGCCTCAAAGACGTCGAGCGTCAAATGATCCTGCAGGCCCTTCACAAAACCGACAATAATCGGACACATGCTGCCAAAATGCTGGGCATCAGCGTCAGAACCCTGCGAAATAAATTACATGAATACAGAAGCCTGGGTACTATTGAGTAAGCCTGCCCCGTAGTACGTTTGTTTTCAGCCACTTTCCCCAGCCGATAAAATTAGTTAAAGATATTGATCCGTATAATTCGGGTTTGACCATTTTTTAAAAAATATATTTATTACAGTTAGTTATGCGTTTCTTGTGAGTTCTTCTATCTTTCTCCTTGCCGCGGCAGATCTTTTTCCTGACCAAAGATTTACTGGTTGCCGATGGGCCTTTCAGCTCGGTTTTTTTCCAAGAAAAATGTTCACTTTCGTAACAGTATATTGGTTTCGAACCAGAAGGACTTGCCGGATAGTCATGTATATTTTCCTGATGGCATTTAATTTGCAAGAAAAGTGATTGCGATTAACTCTGACATGCATAAAGACCCATGGAGGAATCTATGCCGATAGATAAATTATATGGCGGAACCCTGGCCTTGACCGCTAAAGCGCTTGATCTGAGAGCCGAGAAACAGGGACTTATTCAAACGAATATCGCCAATATGGAAACACCCGGGTATAAGACCCAGGATTTCTCTTTTGAAAAGGTAATGGCGAGTCTGATGACCGGTAAAGGCCATCTTGATAAAACCCATAAAAAACATATGGAACTCGATCCTATGGCACTGGAGAGAAGCCTGAGTGTCAGGTCTGAAGACAGGCCGGTTGATCTTGATGAAGAAATGCTTAAACTTTCTGAAAGTCAACTGATGTATCAGATCGGCACACAAATAATTGCTAAAAAATTCGATGCGTTACGTTATGTTATTGATGAGGGAGGTAAATAGTAAATCATGGATTTTATCACAGCAATGAAGATCAGTGGTTCGGCCCTTAAAGCTGAGCGGACAAGGATTAATATAGCTGCAATGAATCTTGCCAATGTCAACACGACAAGAACCCTTGAGGGCGGGCCATACAAGGCAAAATCCGTGGTTTTCGGTTCAAAACCTCTTGAAAACAGTTTTCAGGAAAAATTGAATTCTGCGGCGGCCAGTTTGCGTGAAGTCGAGGTGAGCGCCATTGTTGAGGATGATGCGCCTTTTAAGGAGGTGTACGATCCTTCGCATCCTGATGCCGATGAGAATGGCACGGTCAGACTTCCCAATGTGAACGCCACCGAGCAGATGGTGGATATCATGGAGGCGAAGCGGGCCTATGAGGCCAATGTCGCGGCCCTTGATGCGATAAAGAATATGGCGATGAAAGCGCTTGAGATCGGCCGCTAATCTGTGACCATTCAAAAATGGTTTTTTTGCTCGGTCATTGTGTTAATGCAAAGGACTGAGATACCGGTCTGTAACGTGTTAATTTTTAAAATCAGGGGGACTTAATGAATGACATAGGAATTAAACCGCTGACTGGCGCTGTAACTACTCAACCAGGGAAAGGCGTTTCCGGGGCAGGTGAATCAGGTTTCGGTGATATGCTCAAAAATTCCATAGATTCGGTGAATCAGAAGATGCAGGAGGCGGAGACCTCGGTCGCCGGTCTGGTGAGCGGTCAGCACTCAAATATTCATGAGACAATGATTGCCATGGAAAAGGCAAATATATCATTCAGGCTGATGACCAAGATCCAGAACAAGGTGGTAAACGCCTATCAGGAAATAATGAGATTGCAGCTCTAGCGGCAGGTGTAGTGCTTATCGTGCTACATGACCTATGCGGGCATAAAAAGTCATAATACATCGAAGAAGGAAAGACCATGGCAAATGCAAAAGAGATGCTCGAACAGATTGCAACGATATTCAAGGAGTTTTCAGTAACACAGAAAATAGCATTTGCTGTTATACTGGTCGTGGTTGTAGGCGGCTTGTACGCCCTGACGACGACCGGCGGCAATCTGCAGTATAAGGTGCTTTTCAGCGGTATGACCCAGGAGGATGCCAGTGACATCGTGGCCAAACTCCAGGAACAACGGCATCTATACAAACTCTCTAACAATGGTGCCACAATACTGGTTCCGGCCGACAAAGTCCTTGACATCAGGCTGGCTATGGCCGGAGAAGGACTGCCGAGAGGTGGTGGCGTGGGGTTTGAGATTTTTGATAAAACCAGTTTCGGGACAACCGATTTTGTTCATCGCCTAAATTATCAAAGAGCCCTGCAGGGAGAATTGGCAAGGACTATCCGTCAGTTCCAGCAGGTGGAAGAGGCCAGGGTGCATATCGCAGTTTCAAAGGAATCAGTCTTTATTGAAGATGAAAAACCGCCCAGCGCATCGGTCAGTGTGAAATTGCGTGGCCGGGAAAAACTTTCCCCCCATCAGATCCAAAGTATAGTCAACCTGGTTGCAAGCGCCGTGTCCGGGATGACCACGGACAATATAACTGTGGTCGATACCATGGGGAGGCTTCTGTATCGAAAGCAGGGGAATGAAGAAGGAGTTATTACGGCGAATCAGCTGGAATATCAGGTTAAAATAGAGGAATCGCTCCGGCAGAAAGTGGAGAGTATGCTTGAAGAAGTTGTGGGAATCGATCGGGTCCGTGCCGAAGTGACCGCTGAGATGGATTTTGACCGGATTGAATTGACCGAAGAGAATTTTGATCCGGAAACACAGGTTGTAAGGAGTGAGCAGCTTCAGGCTGAAGGTGATTCCAGAGGCGGTGCCGATGCCCAGGGAATACCTGGAGTCAAAGGAGATCTGGCCACTTATGCGGACAGTGGCGTGGCATCAGGGGGAAGTGCAAATTATAATCGAAATAATGTCACGCGCAATTATGAGATCAGTAAAGTAACCAGGCATATCAGGGAATCAGTCGGCAGTATTAAGAGACTTTCCGTCGCGGTAATGGTCGATGGGACATATGACAAGAAAAAAGATGATCAGGGTGATAATACTCTGCAATATAAGTCAAGAACCCCTGAAGAGATGCAGCGATTTGACAAACTGGTGAAAAATGCCATAGGCTATAATGAGGATCGTGAGGATAAGGTTGAGGTTGTAAATATGTCCTTTGCTCTTTCTTCAATTGTTGAACCTGAAGTGGATCCCATGGATAAATGGTGGGATATGGGTGAAAGATTTTCAATGCCGGCGTTTTATCTTATAATTGTGTTAGGTGTTTTTCTTCTGGTGTTGAGGCCTCTTTTGAGGATATTGACAAGCGGCCCGGTTGCAAGGGCGACAAGACCGTTGACCGGACAGAGGTTTGCAGCGGTTGTCGGAGGGGCGCCTGGTGAAGAAATGGAGGAGGAAGAGGATCTCACCCTGCATCCAAAAGGAATGACCGACAAGGAAAAAATATACCGTCTGGCGCAAAGTGATCCTGACCGGGCGGCAGACCTGGTACGGCGGTGGTTGCGAGAAGAGGCTTAATTCATGGCAAAATCAAAAAAACGAGAAGGACCGTCAGAAAATCTAACCGGGCCTGAAAAGGCGGCAATATTCATGTTGACCGTCGGTGAGGAGTTCAGTTCCCAGGTTTTCAAGCGGCTTGACCCGGACGAGATAAAAAGCGTCGGTCGGCAGATGGCCAAGGTCGACAAGGTTGACAAGGAAGATATCGCTTCGCTGTTGAGTGAATTCAAGATGGACGCCGGTGATCACGACATTTTTCTATCCGGCGATGATCTGCTCGAAACCGCCTTGAAACGGGCATTGAGTTCAGATAAGGCTAACCAGCTTCTTGATGAAATCCGTTCAGACTGGAAACTGACCCTTTTTCAAAAAGCAAGAAAGCTCGAACCCCAGGTGCTGGTCAATTTTCTCCGGAATGAACATCCGCAAACCATTGCCTTGCTGCTGGCTGTGCTGGATAAAACCCAGGCTGCTGAAATTCTCAAGGAATTCAAAGAAGACGTTCAGATTGAAGTGGTCATCCGCATGGCGGAGCTTGACAAGGTGAGCCCTGAGATTCTTGTTGACCTCGACCGGGTTCTTCAGGAAGAGCTGCTGTCGGTGGAGGGCATGGAAGGACAGCGACTGGGCGGGGTTGAGGCTGTCGCCGAAATGCTGAACAATGCCGATCGAGCCCTTGAGGCTCTGATACTTGAAGGCGTTGAGGAACAGCGGGAAAGCCTTGCCGATGAAATTCGCAAGCTGATGTTTGTTTTTGAGGATCTTGTGACCCTGGATGATCGGGGCATCATGGCGATTCTCAAAGAAGTGAGCACCGACGATCTTAAACTCGCGCTGAAAACCGCCTCTGAAGACCTGGCGAAACTTATATTCAAGAACATGTCTTCCCGTGCTGTTGAAATGTTGAAAGAAGACATGGAGATCATGGGTCCGGTGCGGGTCAAGGATGTTGAAGGCGCGCAGCAGTCAATCATAAAAGTCGCCAAACGCCTTGAACAGGAAGGGAAAATCCACCTGATACAGGGTGGTGGAGAAGATGAATTTGTCTAAGGTATTCAAGGTGCATAACGGGGTTGGTAAACAGGACGGACCACAATCATCTGTCGGCGGCTTAGACCTTACGGAAACGGAATTTCTTTCTTATGAAGCCCTCTGGCAGCTTACCGAAGAAAAATACGGCCCCACCGGAGATGAGGGGAGCGAGTTTGCCATTGCCCTACGGAATGCGGATGCAATCATCCAGAAGGCTCAGGATGACGCCGCCCGCATCGAGGAAGAAGCTTACAACAAGGGGTATGATCGTGGGCAGCGTGAGGCATCCGCGGCCGGTAAAAAAAATATTACCCAGGTCATGCAGCAATATGATCTGCTGCTTGCGGCGATCAGAGACCAGCAGTCGGTAATCATAAAAAAATACGAACAAGATACACTCCATGTCATAAAAGCCATGGTCAATAAGCTGGTTAATCACGAGGTTTCAGTCAATTCGAGGGTAATCAAGGCAATTCTGCAGCAGGCAATGGAAAACGTCATTGAAAATTCAACGGTTAAAGTCCATCTGAACAAAGAGGATTTTGCGCGGATCAAGGAAGCCGGGCTTTCTGATCCTGCTTTTCTGGAAGGCGCAAACCGGGTTCATCTTATTGAGGACCCAAATGTTTCAATGGGCGGATGTCTTCTGGAAACGGGTTTCGGGGAGATTGATGCGACCCTTGAAAATCGCAACGCGTTGATTTTCAAGGCCATTGACCAGGCTTTTCTCGTTGCCCTTTCTCAGGATCATCCCGATGATTGATCTGCAGCGGCGGGAAAGTACTGTCGCAGATCAACAGGAAAACAGGTTTTATTGATGAATTTGGCAACATGTATAGAGGCACTGGATAAAACATCACTGATGACGGTTCAGGGCCGGGTCAGCCAGGTTATCGGTATGGTTATCGAAAGCCTTGGACCGGGTATACCGGTGGGCAGTGTCTGCGAGGTAGAAGTCTATCGGGGTCGCGGCAGTATCCTTGCGGAAGTGGTGGGTTTCAGGGAGGGTCGTGTCCTGTTGATGCCCCTTGGTGAGATGCGCGGTATTGAACCGGGCAGCGCCATTCGTCTGGTCAGCGGCCAGGCCACTATGCCGGTTGCGGAATCTCTGTTGGGGAGGGTTATTGACGGTCTTGGAAATCCCATGGACGGCAAAGGTCCTCTGGAGCAGGGAATTTCCTACCCGTTATATGCTGAACCACTGAATCCCATGCAGCGTGAGCGTATTGTCGAGCCGGTGGATGTGGGAATCCGTTCGGTTAATGGTCTGTTGACCCTTGGCAAGGGGCAACGTATTGGGATTCTGGCTGGTTCAGGTGTCGGCAAGAGCACAATGCTTGGCATGGTGGCACGTCATACAGCTGCAGATGTCAGCGTCATTGCGCTGATCGGCGAGCGTGGTCGGGAGTTGCGGGATTTTATCGAACGTGATCTTGGCCCTGAAGGTCTGGCAAGGTCGGTGGTGGTGGTGGCGACATCGGATCAATCACCTCTGGTGCGTATGCGCGGCGCCTACCTTGCAATGGCGGTTTCCGAGTTTTTTCGCGACCGCGGCAGGGATGTTGTTCTGATGATGGATTCCGTGACCCGTTTTGCCATGTCTTCCAGAGAAGTAGGCCTTGCAATCGGCGAACCGCCTACCTCAAGAGGATATACTCCTTCGGTCTTTGCCCAGTTACCCAAGCTTCTTGAGAGAGCCGGGAACTGTGTCGGCAAGGGAAGCATCACCGGCATTTACAGCGTCCTGGTGGAGGGCGATGATATGAATGAGCCCATTGCCGATGCGGTTCGTTCCATAGTGGACGGGCATATTATTCTCAGTCGCGATCTGGCAAACCAGGGACATTATCCTGCTGTTGATATTCTGGGGAGTATCAGCAGGTGCATGAGTGATGTTGTTGCCAAAAAGCAGGTGAAAATGGCCCAGCGTTTCCTGGAGACCATGTCCGCATACAGACGGGCGGAGGACCTTATTAATATCGGTGCGTATGTGAACGGCAGCAACCCGAAAATTGATTATGCAATTAAGATGATAGACCGCATGAATGCGTTTCTGCGGCAGGAAGTTGATGAAAAGGTGCCGTTGAAGCAGTGCGCTGAGCGGCTCGCGGGGCTTTTTGAAGCGGCATAGATTTTATTGACTCGGGAATCGGGATATTTATATGGGGTATACATACAAACTCGAAGCCCTGCTTACATTCCGGCGGAATCTTGAGGAGCAATCCCAGCAATTATTGGCCCGGGAATTGTTACTGCTTGAAAATCATAAGCATAAGCTCCAGGAATTAAAAGACGCCAGGACGCAGTTGATTGCGGATTTTGAAGAACGTAAGAAAATGACCATGACCTCGTATTTTTTTTCTTTTTATATGGATGGAATCAGCAATAAGGAACGGGAAGTTATTCGGCAGGAGCGGGTAATTCAAGCGCAGGCAAAAGTCTTTGAACTGGCGAGGCTGAAACTGCTTGAAAAAGTCAAATCAAGAAAGGTCATCGAAAAGGCGAGGGAAAAAGATTACAGCAGGTACCTCAAAGAACTTTTAAGCAAAGAGCAAAAGGAAGGCGATGAAGCGGTTCTCCTTCGTTACGGGAGAAAGGGCCATGCTTAAGTTATTAGTGCCAGAAATAAACCGGAGACGCCCATGGTAGATTTATTTAAGAAAATAAGCAGCGGAATGCCGGGTAATTGTCTGGGATTGATAATGATTATCTGTCTGTTATTCCCGGCCGGGGTCGGATCAAAGGAAAAAAAACCTGTTCAGATTGCACCGGGGGAGATTGAGTTTGCCGAATCACTCAAAATCCGGCAAGCCGATCTTCAGAAAAGAGAAGATCTCCTCGCTCAACATCAAAAAGAATATGAGGCACTCAAGATAGAAGTGGATGGGAAACTTGTAAGCCTTACCGAACTGCAGGATAAGATTCAGAGAAAGCTGGATGAATTGACGGTTGTAAAAGACAAGCAGTTCAAAAACCTTGTGAAGGTTTACAGTGCCATGAGCGTTTCAAAAGTCGCGCCGCTGCTCAATAAAATGGATGACGATACGGTGGTGATGATTCTCCGGTCGATGAAATCCGACACCGTGGCGAAACTCCTGCCCAAATTCGATCAGGAAAAAGCGGTACGCGTCAGCAAACAACTCGGCTTGATCGAATGAACTCGGCCACCGAGTGGTTGATAAAACTGTAAGACTCTCCAGCAGCATTGATTCGGATAAAAAGTACAAACAGGCAGTATTTTTTTTGGTTTTGAAAAACATTTTTTAAGCCTTAAGAGCACTCATTGCCCAGCGTTTTTTTTATCAGATTCAGGGTTAACATCTGACTTATTCTTTCATATAGCCCCTCCCCTCATATTTGTCAGTTTACAAGACATCCATTTTCCTTTATGGCTCTCAGCAGTTTTCTCCCTGATCAGTTCGAAATTCGGCACTGGCGCAACTGGTCGCAAAGATTTTATAAATCAGCTGATAATTCTTAAGAACCATATTATTTATTGCGTTTTGAATGTGCTACCGGGTGGTTTTTTTGGGGCTCACAGCTGAGATGACAGACTCCGGCGGGTGTTTCTTTGGCAAAGGGAAAATATTTCTTTTTAAACCAGAAGGCAACACTGACAAGGGAGATGAGCACCGGCACTTCGACGAGAGGGCCGATAACCGCTGCAAAGGCCTGGCCGGAATCTATGCCGAAGACGGCGATGGCCACGGCAATGGCCAGTTCAAAATTATTGGAAGCGGCAGTAAAGCTCAAAGTCGTTGACTGCTCGTAGGTGGCGCCGACTTTTATGGACATGAAGAAGGAGAGCATAAACATGACCAGAAAATAGATAGTCAACGGGATGGCTATCTTTATGACGTCAAAGGGTAATTGCACGATATATTCACCCTTGAGGGAAAACATCACAAGAATGGTGAAAAGCAGGAAAACAAAGGTCAACGGGCTGATTTTCGGCAGAAGTTTTTCCTGATACCATTCCTCTCCCATGGTTTTGACGCCCACAAATCGTGTGAAAATTCCGCCCAGGAATGGAATACCCAGGTAAATGAATACCGACATGGCGATCTCTTTCATGGAAATATCGACAATCGCTCCTTCCAGGCCCAGCCAACCCGGCACAATCGTAATAAAAATCCATGCATATAAAGAGAAGAAAAGCACCTGAAAGATGGAATTGAAGGCGACAAGGCCTGCACAATATTCGCGGTCGCCCTCTGCCAGATCGTTCCAGACAATGACCATTGCTATGCAGCGGGCAAGTCCGATAAGGATCAGGCCCACCATGTATTCATGATGATCGGACAAAAAAATGACCGCAAGTCCGAACATGAGGACAGGGCCGATGAGCCAGTTCTGAACAAGAGAGAGCGCGAGGACTCTTGTATTGCGGAATACCTCATGGAGTTTTTCATACCGTACCTTGGCCAACGGAGGATACATCATCAAGATCAAACCGAAGGCGATTGGAAGGTTTGTTGTGCCAACCTGAAAGGAATTTATTATATCTTTGATTCCTGGATAAAAATAGCCGCCCATTACCCCGATAAACATTGCAAGAAAAATCCAAAGGGTAAGAAACCGGTCAAGAAAGGAAAGTGTTTTTTTAGAAACAGTCATGGTCATTTCGTGATTATTTTAATATTTGAAGGCCTGGTCCTCTGGTCCCGAATATTAACCGATCGTCTGGTAATAATGGACTATTACTGACAATATATCCGCCTGGAAGGATATGTTCAAAGCTTATTTAAATAATTCACGGACGCAAAATTTGCGGGGAAGAGACTTACCCAAGGGACAGGCGAGAAAAATGGGTGTTTTATAATTCGAGGAAATACTTAGAATGTGTTTGACATGCCGTACTCATTTTTGATACCCTTTTGATTTAAAGCTGATAATTTATGAATGTTTAACCCGCTGTTCAATTGTATTATTTTTGGTCGTATTTTTTGCGGGATTAATTGTAAAAGAGTTTACTAAATATAAAAAATACGGGTGATGTCATGAAAGCGATGATGCGGAGAAGCGCGACGATTTTCAGTGTAATCTTAATTGTATCATTTTTAACGGGTTGTGCCTCAATGCAATCCGCGAAGAACGACACGTCTGCAAAAGATGCCAAACCGGATGTCACCTATGGGTACACCCCCAAACCCCCTACCTGTGCCGAACTGGTAAAAATGCTTAATGGCAAGAGCGCTGAAGAAAAGGTGGCATTGAGCATGTCGGTCAGCCCTACTCCTGACGAACAATGCGGAAAGCTCGCTTATGAGCTGGGAATGGCGCATTATAAGCTCGGCGATAAAAGGAATTCCCGTGAGCAATTCGAGAAAGCAATGCAGGATGAAAAGTATCAGGCAAAGGCTTATGCCTGGGTTAATTCCCTGGGCGAGAGATGATCCGGAATTTTTTTAGAGAGTCCCTGAAAAGCAGAGCCTGAGCGCTCTGTTTTTTTTTGTGAAGAGTCACTTCTTTTTGTACATCCCTGTTTTTCCTCTTTCGATTTCATGCCGCTCCGGCAACCCGGGTTATATCCAGTAGATCCTCATGAAGATAGGCCGGCGCTACGGGTAATCAGTCATGCGCTTATCTGCTGTGGGTTCCAATTGAAACAGAATAATCTAAGGGAATAAATCATAGGATTAAACGGTCTTTTTTCAGATAAGGCAAAAACTTCTTATCCGGGATATGATTTGCAGGCAATAATTTCCCACTTGGCCTGTTTGCGGTATAAGCATGGTCCTGCAGAAAGATAGAATTGAAAAATATCTCAAGGATTATTTCAAAAATAATTCCTGCCGGATTCCCATCATTGTTTCTCCGATGTGTCCTCGCTCCTCATCATACGTAATAGCTGCCCTTAGCGCGGTGTTAGCCTTTTGCACGGTTTTTGTTTTTCGCTGATCGGGCGAATCAGAAAAAGCTTCCCGGTTCATTCCGATGGCAATAAATGAATCTGGCATAGTGTTTGCACAAAGGCTTATCAGGTGCGTGTTTTATGAGGCAATACTGGATGGGGACCATATACAGGAGAATCTGCAAGTGAATACTTTGATGAATCCGATAGCGTGTATCACAAATTCCACACCGGCAACAACGCAGGGAAAGGGGGCGAAGACGTCCGTGACTTCATTCCTGCAATACATGCAAGCCAAAAAAACTACGGAATCCAATAAGAGTCTCCTGGGTGTTTCCGATAATAAAGCGGCAAATGAGGCCGGTTTGCCGGTGGGAGCAAATGCCGGGGGTGGTTTCGATACATCACAGCAAAACTTATCAGGGATTGCAGGGATTCTCGGTAATCTCGTCAGGGTTCTTGAAGAGGCGGTCAGCGAGGTCGGGACCGAACCCGGTGAATGGATTTTCAATCTCCCGGATACCTCTCTCATTGAAAAAATATGCCTTGGGGCCGGGATGACAAAAGAAGAGACAGCCGTGTTACTCCAGAATCTTGAAGAAAATAACGGCAACATCGGTCTTGAGGATTTCCTTGGCGACCTGAAGATGTATTTTGAACGACTTGCCAAGGTTAAAACTGTGACGGTCCCAGAAACAGACCTGCCTTTGCTTGAGGCAATACTCAACAAGATGGGCGTTGATATCGAAGAAATCCAGAAAATTTCAGAATACGCGGTAAACGGCGATGATCAGGTTGACCTGGCGCTTTTCCTTGAAGGGCTGATAAATGCTGAAAAAGCTTCCGGGCAGAAACTGCAGGCTATTTCTCTTACTCCATGGGAAGCCGAACAATTGCAGGATATCCTCTCCCGTGCCGGGGTGAGTGAATATCTCCAGAATGCAATGTTCAGTGAGGGCGAGAATCAGCAGATTCTTTTCGGGATGGAGCGTCTCAAGGCAATGCTGACCAACGGAGTCGCTGAAGTTGAGTCAAGCCGCAAACAGGCGGATGTGCCTGTTTTCATGAACAATCTTTTCGATCTTCTTGCCCAGGCCGGGTTTGATAATAAATCCGGAGGCTGGTCGCCGGTGGTATTGGACTCCATCGGTTCCGCATATAAGGAACTTCTGGTTGCAGTGGATAAATCCACCGTACAGATCAAGAATATAAAAGGCGATATGCCTTCCACCGAGGAATTCTTCTTTGATGAGGCGGTACAGCCCTGGTTTTCAGAAATTGAAGACGGAAGCATAGATTTAAAACTGCTGCCGAAGAATAAAAGCCTTGAAGGATTTAAAACAGGCGCATTCCTTAAGGATCAGGAAACTATCACCAACACCGGTGCCAAGACGGATTTCATCGCGCAGGGTGCCAATTCTCTTCAGCAAGGCTTTGCCGGAGTTGTTGATGAGCCGGAAATCATCCTGCCGCAGACACGACTTTCATCATCATTTCAACAGCAGGTATATCAGCAGTTAACCGAAAGTGTTTCCCGTGGGTTGAAGAATAACGAACACCATCTGGTTCTCAAACTGTATCCGCCGGAGCTTGGCGAAGTGAAGGTTGATCTCTTTATCCGGGATGAAAAAGTTTCGGTGTCGTTCAACATGGAAAATAACAAGGTCAAGCAGATCATGGAGAACAATATGGAGCAGTTCCGCAGCGATATGGAACAGCGCGGTTTTGACCTGGAAGATTGCAATGTTTCAGTGGGTCAACATGATACGCCGGAAGATGCCAAGCGCCACGAACTTGCATGGCATGGTACGCGGGCGGGACAATTTGAAAACCTCTCCGACCTTCCGGAAGACGTGCTTTATCTCAGGGCACAGCAGCTTCTTGAAAGAGAAGGCGGGGTCAGTCTTTTTGTTTAATCGTCAAGGAGAAAAATAATGGCAATAACAAGCATAAACGCTTCGGCGTACGTTCCGGAGTCCGACCCGTTTCCGGTGGTCGGCAAAAAAGAATTGAATCGCCAGGATTTCATGACGCTGTTCATTACGCAGCTGCAGTATCAGGATCCGATGAAACCCATGGACAGCTATGAAATGGCTTCGCAGCTTGCGCAGTTCAGCACCATGGATTCCACCATGCAGATGACTGAAACCATGGAGGAGCTTCTGGCCTACCAGACATCCCAGAATAACTTGCAGCTCTTGACCCTGCTTGACAGCGAGGTTCAGGCCAGCGGCAATATGATCGGCGTCAATGAGGGTGGCACAACGGTAACTGAATTCATCATACCGGATGTAACCAGTGACTGCCGGGTGGAGATTTACGATGCAGCAGACCACCAGGTCAGGGTTATTGACATGGGAGCGATTTCAGCCGGCACCTATGAGCTTGACTGGGATACCAAGGATCAGCGTGGTGACCAGGTTCCTGACGGCGCCTATTATTACAAAGTGAAAGCATTGAACGTCGCAGGAAATAATATGGAAGCGGATTATCGCAGCACCGGCAGGGTGACCGGGATTGAATTCGAATCCGGCCAGGCACTGCTGACAGTCAACGGTTACGTAAATCTCAGCGTCGCTGAGGTTCTAAAAGTCAATTAACGGATTGTAAAAAAGAGCTGGACAGTTAATAAACAGCCGCATGCAAGAATAAAGGAGGAATAAATCATGGGTATATCGAGCTCATTATACTCGAGCATCAGTGGTCTTAACACAATGGGTAATGCCATGTCGGTTCTGGGCGACAACGTGGCGAATGTAAACACAATTGCCTTTAAATCCAGTCGCGCGACCTTTCAGGATGTCCTTTCGCAGTCGGTTTCAACGGCGTCCGGCGCAGCCCAGGTTGGCCGCGGTGTAACCCTGAGTACGGTTGACGGTCTTTTTGCCCAGGGTTCTTTTGAGAGTTCCTCGACGCCCACGGATATGGCAATCGGCGGCCAGGGGTTTTTCATGCTCCGCGGACCCGAGAGTAATGAGGCTGACAATTACACCCGGGCCGGTGAGTTCAGGTTTGATCAGGAAGGTCACCTGGTGAATCCCAAAGGGTATTTTGTGCAGGGATGGAGCATCGCTTCCAACACCGGCAACCGCCAGGGCACCATCGGCGATATCACCATCGGCAAGAGCACTCCGCCGGTTGCAACCACCGATATTGAGGTTATCGTCAATGTCGACTCGCGGCAGCAGAACGAGACCACCGAGGTCAGGCTTTTTGATGCCTGGGACGGCAGAAACGCTGCAGCGGTCAATCCAACTGATCCCATTGATAGCGCCAATTATGAATATACCAGTGCGATTAAAATATATGATACAGTGGGCGCAAGTCATGACGTAACCATTTATTTTGACCGGACCACCAATGATAATGAATGGGAATTTCTGGTGACCTGCGACCCTTCAGAGGACCAGCGGTATCTGGATGCAGCGGACCAGACGGTTTATGCGCCTAATCTGCGCTATGATTACGCGGACCATAAAGGCGCCGGCGCCTTGATGTACGGCATCATCAATTTCAGCACTTCCGGTGATATTGACAGGATAGACGCATTCTCAGTGCCACCTGATGCCGAAGTTGATCCGTCATTAAATGATAACCGTATGGTGCTGGGCTCCTCGGAGAGCTATTTCAGCTTTCCGACAAATTTTACCGGTGACACGATCAATCAGGGGGTGACGATTAATTTAGGGGCGCGGTTCAGCGGCTCTCCCACAAATCTGACCCAGGTGGTTGTGAGTGACCTGGGCGCATACTCTGATCCGGCGGCAACAACCCGTATCACTTCGGAGACGTTTTTATCAAGTGTTTACGATTCAAACGGCAATGCCATTGCCAATGGTGACGTGTTTACCTTTGCCGGATTTCAGCACGACGGCACCAGGGCCACGACCCTGGTCTATACGGTAGCTAATGCCAACACCACAAAAGTTCAGGATATCCTGGATCAGCTGGAAACGACTTTTACCTGCACAGCCAGTATTGATGCAACCGGCAAGTTGCGGATTACCGACCAGCAGGGCGGTGACAGCGGCATGTACATCAGCAGTTTTACTAATACAAGCGCCGCCAATCCCTGGGGCACCCAAATAAATTATACAACCTCAAAGCGTAAGATAGTTTCCACTGAACGCGCCGTGCAGACAGCTACCGACACGGTTCCGGTCATCAGCGGTCTCAGTACCTGGGCCAACGTCTATGATACTGCGGGCAACCCGGTGGTTGTCGGTAATACCTTTCAGTTTGCCGGCACTGCAACCGATGGAACCACCATTGCAGGTGCGGCGGGTTTGTTCGATAGCGCAGTGGCAGCAGATTCGCCAAACGGCACGGTTCAGGATATGCTGGATTGGCTGGAGTCGACGTTCCTCTGTGAAGCGGAAATCGACAATGCCGGGCGTTTGGTGCTTACCGACAGAGTTGCCGATACCTCAGCGGTGACAAGTCCCCTTGATATTGCTTCCATCGCCTATAGTGGCGCTGGTGCTCCGTTTGGCTTGGCACAGTTTGATATCCTTGCCGGCGACACCGGCGGTGAGGACGGCAGTCGCCAGGGTGATGAAGTAACCTCTGAATTTGATGCCGAGGCTCTTGCCTCCACTCAGTATGCAAACTCTTCCACGACGATCTTTCAGGATCAGGATGGTTTTGCCTCAGGGTTCCTCCAGTCGGTATCCGTAGATACTGAAGGAGTCATTACCGGGCATTATTCCAACGGCCAGGTTTTGAAAAAGGCACAGGTTGCTCTTGCAACATTCAATAATCTTGCGGGATTGTTCAAGGAGGGCGGTAACGTCTTCAGGGAAACAACCGATTCCGGCGCTCCGATAACCGGCGCGCCGGGAACCAACGGTCTGGGATCCATTGCACCCAATGCCCTTGAGCAGTCAAACGTTGATATCGGCACCGAGTTCGTAAAACTGATCACCACCCAGAGGGGTTTTCAGGCAAACTCGAAAATTATTTCCACAACCGATGAGATGCTTGCCGATCTGATCAATATCAAACGTTAATAACAATCAAATATACAGTGCATAAAAAAGCCGGAGGTTTTACAGCCTCCGGCTTTTTTTATGCTTATTACGCACTTGCTGTTTTAATGTCAGCGTATCAAGTCGAACCCTTGATTCTGACTCAGGTTGCTTCACCCAAGTCGATTGGATCGTAGTTGCGCTGCGGGCGCAAACTGCCCGTCTGAGAGGAAATGCTCCTCCATTTTTTAGTTGAATTATGTGATCAGGTTTTGTTTCTGTAATGGCATGTCTGTCGGCGAATTGTTTCTTTGGCCACCATCTATGATATTGTTTAATCCCATGATCATGTCCATCATGGTATCGGCCTGGGCATTCAACTCTTCAGACGCTGAAGCTGATTCTTCAGCAATGGCAGAGTTTTGTTGAGTTATGCTATCCATCTGGGTGACGGCTGTATGGATTTGGCTTAACCCCTGCGCCTGCTCGTTGGAGGCGGTGGCGATTTCACTTATCAGGCTCCCGACCTTGGTACTGTTATCTGCAACTTCTTTAAATGCTTCAATTGCCCTTAGCACAATTTTTGTGCCGTTCGCTACTTTCTGGACCGTACCGTCTATCAATTCGGAAGTGTTTTTTGCAGCATCTGCGGCCCGCATGGCAAGATTCCGTACCTCGTCTGCCACCACCGCAAATCCTGCTCCTGCCTCTCCGGCTCTTGCCGCTTCTACGGCAGCATTCAAGGCCAGCAGGTTGGTCTGGAAGGCAATTTCATCAATGGTTTTGACAATCCTTGAAGTCTCTTCACTGGCAGTTGAAATCTCTCTCATGGAAGTATTCATCTCTGCCATGGAGGTGTCAGCGGTTTTGATGACCGTCAAAGTCGTTTTCATCAGGTTATCAGCCTGATTGGCATTATCAGAATTCTGCTTGGTCATAGAAGACATTTCTTCCATGGAGGCAGAAGTTTCTTCAAGGGCTGCTGCATGTTCCGATGCGCCGTTTGCCAAGCTCTGACTGGAGGACGATACCTGGCCTGCAGCGTCGGAAACCTGCTCTGCGCCGGAAGTAAGGCCATTGATTGCAAACCTGATTGGTTTGGTTATGGATTGGACTATTAACCAGGTGCCTAAAATGCAGAAGGAAATACTGATAATCCCGATAATAATGTTAAATCGTTGAAGTTTATCCACCGCGGCTTTTACTAACTCAAGAGCGGAAGCTCCCTGTAACCCCTGTTCCTGGATCAGAGGATCAAATGCCTCGGAAAGTGTTGCGGCAGCATGGTCAAAACTGGCCATCAGCTTATTGCCGCCTTGAGGGCCAATTTCAACATAGGCTTTCGCCATATTTTTTCCGGTTATATAATATTCGTTAAATGCCTTTTCGATATTGTTGATGATTTGTGTGTTCTTGTCATCTTGTTTGCTGGCATAAAGTTTTTTAAATCTATCAAGTCCTGTAATGAATAATTGTTGGCTTTTTTCTGCTTCGCTGAAACCGTCGTCAAGTCCATCCAGGCCACGGGTGGCGGAAATATCTGTCAACCATTGTTGGACCTGAACAATATTCAATTTCATGCTTTGTGCCAGCAGAGCATATTCGAAGCTTTCCTGACTGGAATTCTGGGCGTTTTTCACATTCTCCTTCACACTGGTTATAGCAAAATATGACCCGATAATAATTACTATAATAGCAATAACTGGAACGGTGAAACCAAGGATCAGTTTGGAAGACAGTTTAAGATTTTTTAGCAAGAGGTTCTCCTTTTTAGAAAAAATGTATTTTGATTATATCATATCCCTACACAATTGTGTCAAGCGTTTTTGTTTCCATTAATGCTCTTTAACTCCATGAAATTAATAGGGAAACCATGTGTTGCTGTATCGGTGTTTTAGGGTTGTTGGGTTTATAAACTCAACTGACCCGACCTGATTGCCACCCAGTGGGGTTTTCTGGCAATTTCGAAAAAAATTTCCACAACCGATCAAATGCTTGTCGATCTGATCAACATCAAACGTTAATAACAATCAAATATACAGTGCATAAAAAAGCCGGAGGTTTTACAGCCTCCGGCTTTTTTATGCTTATTACGCACTTGCTGTTTTAATGTCAGCGTATCAAGTCGAACCCTTGATTCTGACTCAGGTTGCTTCACCCAAGTCAATTGGATCGTAGTTGCGCTGCGGGCGCAAACTGCCCGTCT